>JBLIRS010000088.1:0-11115 GCA_049472415.1 bacterium
CAATAGGTACCATTATTTGTGTCCTTTTTGGCTTAATAATTACCTTTGAAAATTATTGGCCTTTTTGGAACTTACAATTAAACCTGCTTTTCCGGATAGAAGTATACGCAGAACTTTTAACTTTTGTCAATTCAAATACCAGACAAATATTCTAAAATACCTTTTGGACTATATTTGAGATATTTTATAATATCAGGCGAAAGGATTTTAGGATGTATGCTTTATACCGCCTCTGCCTGGGCCTTAGAGTGCAGAAACAAATGGACAGGGTAATGACTGCTCTTCTGGCGGGGCTCTACTATGTTTGTTGTTTGACAAAAGTTGAAATTCTATCTATACTTTTATGCAGATTAAGATAGGAATTATTTTGAAAGATAAAAAAATAAACCAGGATATAAGAAATATTGCTATTATAGCCCATGTAGATCACGGTAAAACTACCTTGGTAGATGCCATGTTTAAGCAAAGCGGTGTTTTCAGGGAGGGGCAGGCAATCAATGAGAGAATGATGGACAAGATGGACCTGGAAAAAGAGCGGGGCATCACCATTGCCGCAAAGAATTGTGCGATCCAATGGAAAGGGAAAAAGATAAATATTATCGATACGCCGGGTCACGCGGATTTCGGAGGGGAGGTAGAAAGGGCCCTTTCGATGGCTGACGGAGCCATTCTCCTGGTTGATGCTTCGGAAGGGCCTCTTCCGCAAACCAGGTTTGTATTAACAAAAGCACTTGAAGCAGGACTCACTTTAATCGTGGTCGTGAATAAAATCGATAGACCTGATGCCAGGAGCCTGGAAGTGGTCGATGAAATTTATGATCTCCTGATCGACCTGGATGCCTCGGATGAGCAGCTCGACTTTCCTCTTCTCTACGCGATAGGACGGGACGGGATAGCGAAGAAGACCCTGGAAGATAAAAGCAGCAGTCTAAAGATTCTTATGGACACAATAATCGATGAGATCCCTCCGCCGAAGGCAGATATGGACATCCCTTTTCAAATGCTGGTCTCTGACCTCAGCTATTCTGATTATCTGGGGAGGCTGGCCATTGGGAAGATTTACAGCGGGGCTGCCAAGGCAAACGATAATCTTATCTGCATAAAAGAAAACAATAGAAGAGTGCCTCTAAAGATCTCCAAAATACAGGTCTATAGCGGTCTTTCTGTAGTTGATACAACAGAAGCAAAAGCCGGCGACATCATTATCCTTGCTGGCATAGAAAATGTTCATATCGGAGATACGATCTGTGCAAAGGAATGCCCGGCAGCCCTGAAACGGATAACAGTTGACGAGCCAACTGTTTCGGTGAAATTCCTTCAAAACACCACTCCCTTTGCAGGGCGGGAGGGAAAATTTGTTCAATCCAGCAAGATATACGAACGTTTGATCAAAGAGACCCTGCTGAATGTATCTATAAGAGTGAAAGAATCGAAAGACAATGAAGGTTTTATCGTTGAAGGTCGCGGTGAGTTTCAGATCGTTATCCTGATAGAGACAATGCGCCGGGAAGGTTTTGAGTTATGCGTTGGACGGCCGGAGGTTATTTATCATTTTAAAGACGGTGAAAAGCTGGAACCTATCGAACATCTTTTTATTGATTGCGAAGGATCTTTTATGGGGATAGTAACAGAAAAACTATCCCGGCGTAAGGGACTCATGCTAAATATGGTCAACCATGAAACAGGAAGGATCAGGATGGAGTTCAGTGTGCCATCAAGAGCTTTAATAGGGTACCGGGATGAATTTCTGACAGATACAAAAGGGACAGGTATCTTAAACTCCTACCTTTCAGGTTATGAGAAATACCGGGGAGATTTTCAAGTGCGTTTTACCGGTTCCCTTGTATCGGACCGTCAGGGTACAGCTGTGCCATATGCGTTATTCAATCTTGAGCCCCGGGGCAACCTTTTTGTCGTGCCCGGAGACCCTGTTTATGAAGGTATGATCATCGGTGAACACAACAGGGAAAACGATCTGAATGTAAATCCCTGTAAAACAAAGAAAGCTTCGAATATACGGGCAGCCGGAAAAGATGATGCGATAGTTCTGTCTCCGATAATCCCTTTAACCCTTGAAAAGGCTATTCAGTTTATCCGGGGCAATGAGCTTATGGAAGTTACGCCGCGTTCCATACGCCTCTGTAAGGCTGAGCTGTCAGCACAAAAAAGGAAAATAATCGATAAAGGGAAATAAATGTTTGCACCCGATGCATAATACTTTCTTGGTTCATCTTTCCAGATTACAGAATTGAAAGGCATTACACTACAAAAGAATTATCAGAGGATATAGCTTATGCTCAAGGTAGTGAGTAATAGCTCACCTCTTATTCATCTTGCCAAAGTGAACTTACTGAATCTTCTTTACGAACAATTTAATGAATGCTAAAGAAATAAGAAAAAATGGTGATTATTAATCCACATATAAGGGATAATGTTATTTATTATCTAATAACGTTTTTTGTCTAACACATCCATTCATGTCTAATATCAAGGGATTCATTTTTAAAATTAAAACTGCAAGATTTGAAAAAAACTTATTGAATTAATGCATCGGATCCTTTGCCAGAGCCCATTAGAAAAGCGAAGCAAATTTTTGGGTACTTTAAAAAAGTCATAAATACAAAGAAATTACTTTTTAAAAACCCCATCAATTTTGTTAGAAAATATCTAACAAAAATCTGCCTTCAATACACATCATATATTTTTTTAAACAATTCACTGAAGCTAGTTATCTATTTGTAAAGATTGGTATTAAGTGTTTCCATATATAATTGGCATTTCAATTGCTCTTTTTCAAAACAAGAAAGACAAAAAAGATATCAAATTGCTTGTAATCCTACAACGGTATTTGTTATCCGGGCCCACTAACTTAAAAGGGATAACAGAATTTTTTTATATCAAAGCAAGGCTTATTAAATTCAATATCTTTATAAAAAAATGAAGTTGTAGGTCTTAATATTAATCAAGCGGATATTGGGCGGACATCAAACCAATATCCATTGGAAAGGAGAAATCCATGAGAATCCATCCCCAAAAATTTGTTTTATGTTTTGTATTTTCCTGCATAATTATTTTTCTTTCAGTTTCAATCAAGGCCGCCAACCACAATTGGGAACACGAGATAATGGTTTACAGCCTTGAAGAGTATGGCCAGTTTTATGATTGTATAGACAATCAAACGGTAAACTGGAAGGGCAGCGTCTATGTTACAGATGCCAGAGATCCCTACTACGATTTCTGGAATGAAATGAACTGTAGTGGCCCGGAGTGTATGCATGTAAATTCAATACGTCGCAGAAACAATGAAGTAACCGTAAATAATATGGTCGCACCACACGACGCTTGGAGCGATGCGGACCTGGTCTTTTTTTATGGACATAACACTCAGATTCAGCCACAGAGGTTTTATAGTAGTTTCAGTCTATGGAGACCTGCTATTCAATGTAGTCTCCCTACGTGGGGCACCTACGGCTATTGCTGGCAATGTTGGACTCAAGTTACCCTTCCGGACTGGCAGGTTTGGGGAACATCGGATGAGCCATACCGCTACCACACTGATCTTATCTCTGATGCGTCTCTCACAAATGCATATGCAGTATTTTATGCCTATAATCCATTGACTTCGGTTCTCATCGGAAAAGACTTCACCGGAGGCACCTGGCATACTGAAAACACTTATAACCAGAGTTCTGCAGATGCGCATTCAGGCAAACTGGGCGATGATGATACCGAGTGGATCATTGCCCATGGCTGTAACGCTGTGACAGTAGCAGATTATAACTCTTCCGGTGATGTGGTTGGCATACCTCTGGGAGTGAAAGCATGGAAAAAATCATGGAGCAGATTACACACGGTTATGGGGCATTACTACTCCACATATACCTCCATGGAACCTGATCTTAACGTTTTTGCCGCTGCCCTTAAGGCTGGGGACGTTATCAAAGATGCTTACTTTGACGCCCACAACGGAATAGGTAATCCTTCCAACCCGGCATTAGGTCAGCCTGCCGCTATCTCCAAATCCAGGATTTCATGTTGTATTTCCTGGGGGGGGTATTGGCCATTAATATATTGTCCCCCATCGGGCTGCAGCCGGGATTATATGCACTCCGAGACATGGACCGATCCAATGCCGGATAATATTTCTAACAATAAGTTCTACTATATTACAAGCTGGAGAGTGTGTGAGTAGTAGAAGATATAGTGAAAAATCATTTAAAATCTTATTGATAATTAAACAGGAGAAACAAAAATGAATATCATAAAAACCATTTTCATCATTACAATTATCACCATACTAGCCGTATCGACTAACATATGTAATGCAGCTTCAATGGTAAATGATTCATCTACAGTAGTAAATGATTTATCTGGTATAGTTAATGATAACCCTACTATAGTTAAGGATATTCCTGTCATAGTGAATAGTTATATCCCTCCAACGGTTAACATGGACCTGGATGAGTCTTATATTACACTTAATAGTAAGCCGGCTATATCTATGGTTGGTGAGCGTAAGACTATCCCGCGCAGAGCATCCAGTTATGGAATTTCTGTTGATAGATTTATAAAACCCATCTTTTCTCCCATAAACAATACAAAGGTGAAAGAGCGGTTAATGTCATACGGACCGATGCTGTTAGGAGAAAAGGCCATTAATAAGGCTGTGAAGGATAACGGGAGCACCTTAGCCCTTGATATGGAATCCGGTATAGCATGGATAGCCAAAGATTCCGGGGCCTTTGAGATTAAAACCCATGACGGTAAGAGAGGCAGCACTATAGTCAAAAACGCAGACCATGCGGTGAACCTGGCGCTCGAACAGATCGCAGAATCAGGACTTCTCAAGCTATCCCAGTATGAGACATTGGATGTTATCTCGGTTACCTCCACCCATTATGCCGGATGGATTGAAGGAAACGATCAACTCAATCCTGTCTACTTTGATGATGGCACAGGTGAAAATCAGATAGCTCAGTTCAAATCTGAGTATACTGTTAATTTTGGCAGGCGCTTTCATAATATTCCCATTATTGGCCCTCCTGTGAGCATTAAATTAGATGCCGAGGGCCGGATGGTAGCCTTCAGGAAGGGTTGGCGTGAGATTATTGGAGAAAAAGAGACTCCGGAAGAGATCCTGACTGATAAAGAGATCCAAGCCCTCAGGAATCCGGAATTGGTCAAAGAGCATCAACTTAACCAGATCAGATGCGGATATGTGGAAGGACCGCCTATTGGATATCGTCAGGGATCTCCCGGATTAGGATGCCAGTACGTCTATTATGATTCCAGTAATGAGGAAGAGATTTCAGGTGAAATAGATGAGTGGATAAATATCTCATCCGAGAGTTCAGAACCCTTAATGGGTAAGAGGGTAAACTATGAGTCAGGTCTCCAGACACCAACCGAGGGCGAAGACTACGATGACCCAATGCAGGTAATAACGGTTGAGATGAAAATCCCTAAAGGCTGGAGCATGATATCACTCCCGGTAAAACCGGAAAACAGAATGGCCGGAAAATTGTTTCCTCAAGCAACAGTCATATACGGCTATGAGAAGGGAGCGGGTTATACCTTTATGGGAAGGGAAAAGGAGATGGAGGTTGGAAAGGGATACTGGATATTTATGAGTGAGGGAAAAACTTACACAATAACCGGTCAGGAGATTTCGGAATATACTCTTCCAGTCAATGAGGAGAGTTGGTACATGCTTGGTGGATGTACATTTCCCGCCAAGATTTCAATATACAACGGAAGTATTATTACTATCTACGAATTTGTCCCGGGATCTGGCTATAAAAGGATTTTAGAATCGGAAGATCTTGAGCAAGGCAAAGGATATTGGATATTGATCAGCAATATAAAAGGCCAGACACAGATTCATGTTGATACGGGAAATAATAAGATGAGTGATAATTAATCCAAAAGAGAAAATCGAGTCACATTCCGTCTAATAGCCGGTTTTATCAGACATTAGGCGGAATGTCTTTTTTTGGGGGGGATTATAAAGGGCCTTTAGTAAAAGATACCAATAACTCCTTCAATGCCCTTTTTACCAGTTTTCAAGGTTTTAATCTTTCTGATTAAAGCTTTAAATATTTGGAATCCCTGGCCCAGGTGCTTGCCTGTGCATCAATATAGCTCGTCTTATATGGCGGATACAGCACAATCTGGGTAATATTGAGAAGAATCGAAATAATTTAGATGGCGCAGAGAAAAGGTACAGACAAGCTGTGGATTTCGTTGAGCAGATGCGCCAGGGCGAGCCGGATGTTAAAGGCTTCATGAAGACAGGTATCGCCCTTATAGATCACTGATGATGCTTGCGTGGATGCTAAGACAAAATAGGAAAGAGATTAGGACTCTTGGTGGTCGCTCATACCATCAGGAAACTATCGAATATGCTGAACGTATCATGTCGGGACAAATGGATATGCTATGTGAGGCATCAGAGGATAGAAATATTTTTTCGGGGTATATATTGATGGTCTCGTAAAAAGTCTAAAACGCCAGGGGAAATAGGTTTTATATTACAAATTTATTATACATTTTAACAATATGTTGGTGCTTTTTCGGCATCAAAATTACTTTTTACGAAACCATCATATATTGAGACTGAATAACATGTGATGTGGTAGAATTATTGTATGGATCAAATGAAATTTCTTCAAAGTTGTAATATTATAATATTTAACATATCTCTGATTCATTTAATTTGATCACTGAATTGATTAAGGGCTTTTAACGGCCACACTGTTATTTTTTCATCAACAGGATATGCCTCCCCTCCAGGATAAATGATCCACAAGTGTCTAAGATTAAGGTCATCAATTGCGATGCGCATTGATTTAGTAACGCGGGGAGCTTCACTGAATTTTACCCCTACTCCATAGTTACGGCCTTTGTGGAGAAAGAATAAGTCAACTTCCACGCCGCTATGCGTGGACCAGAAAAATGCTTCCGAAGGTTTTACGATAAGAAGGAATTGTTCCAATACAAATCCTTCCCATGAAGCACCTACCCGCGGGTGGCCGGTTAGACTGTTAAAATCAGGGAGGGTGAGGAGGCAGTGGAGTAATCCTGTATCGCGAAAATAGATCTTGGGCGCCTTAATTTGTCGCTTGCTTATATTTTGATACCATGGCTGTAACTGTTTAATCATAAAGGTTCCTGTAAGTATATCGAGGTAAGATCGCACGGTTTTATCAGATAGGCCCATGGAACGAGCCAGTTCAGAGGAATTCCATGTCTGTCCATGGTAATGGGCGAGCATTATCCAGAACCGGCGCATTGCATGAGCGGGTATAGTAATTCCCAGTTGGGGAATGTCACGTTCCAGAAAGGTCCGGATAAATCCTTCACGCCATATATGGCTGTCTCCGTCCGAACCGGCAAGAAATGAACGAGGATATCCGCCGCGGAGCCAGAGTCTTTGCCATGAATCGGAGCCAGTCTCTTTAAGGTCAAAGCCGGAGAGTTCGACAAATTCAACACGGCCGGCCAGCGTTTCTGAGACATTTTTTATAATATCAGGAGAAGCGCTTCCAAGAACAAGAAAATGGGCCTGGGTTTTCGGACGATCCACCAAAACTCGGAGTACGTTGAAAAGTTCCGGCATTGCCTGGATCTCGTCCAGTATCACCACTCCTTGTAAAGAGCCAAGGATAAGTTCAGGATTCTGGAGGCGCTGCCGGTCTGGTAATGACTCTAGATCAAAATATGTGGCATTCTGGTTTTCGCTAAACATGCGAGCTAATGTAGTTTTGCCACATTGGCGAGAACCAAGAAGAGCAGTGACAGGCGAACGCCTTGTAGCAGAATCAAGTTGCTGGAGATAAGAAGGCCTATTTATCATAGACTAATTTTACCATGAAAATTTGGAATGTCAATCCGAATTTTCATAGATAATTATGTCAAGCTTACATCTCATTTATTTATTATTCATTACGTCGTAATTTGCTTCCTCAACTATCCTGATCTCCTTGCTCACTAGAGGGCCATGGGCTTGAAGTAGCCGGAGGCTAAGATGAACCTTAGGGGGAATATTTCTATTCCGGTATACTCTCGCTGGAAAGCACGGCCAGTTTCACTGCCCGGACCTTTCTGTAAACCTCATGGGGTTGTTTTGGTGTGCCGTCTATGGTAAGAAGGTCTTTTTGGATAGAGATGCCAAAGAATCCCTCATTGGCCTGCAGGTATGGAAGGATAAGGTCCCAGTCCTTGGATGTGAATTCCGCGAACTCACCTCCGTTCAACTGATCGGGTATTAGCTTTTTGTAAGGGTCCCTTACATACAGGGCGCCTCCGGAGGCCAGAGAGAAAAGGTTTGAGCCCGGGTATGGGGTTTCCTGGTCCTTTACGCAGCCATCGTCATCGAACTCTATGCCGTTGAGGATAACAAAACCGCCTCCTTTATATGGATCTCCCGCCATAAAGGATTCCGCGAGGAAATCCAGGCATGTCCCGTTTATTACCACCCTGGGCCTGCCCGCGGCATTGATCAGGGGTCTTCCTGCCGCGTTTCCCAGGACAAATACTTCGCCTCCTTTTGCTCCATACATGAAGGTCTGTCCCACATCTCCGTGAACCACCAGTTTCCCCCGCTTCATGATCTGGCCGAGCTGATCCTGGGCTGAGCCGTGGACCATGACCTCCATACCGTCTATCCCTGAGGCCAGGTAATCACCGGAACTGCCGTATATATCGATCCTCACATCATCCGTTTTAGGCCCGAACCCGCATCCTGTAAATCTCTGCCCCTTAAGGCCGTAAACTATAAATTGCCTCCATCCGAGCTGATATGCCTTGACTGCCAATCTTGAATCGCAATCCTCGCCCTCCGGCTGAAAGCCTTTGGCGAAAATTACCAGTATGCTTTCTTCGTTTTCAGGGGAACGAAGCATTGATTGTGTGTCCCAGTCGATACGCCTGTACCGGCCCGGGCCTTCATGGCTTATCAAGGGAACGGAGTCCAGAATGCCAATAATGGCATTCTGAATGATCTGCAGGACAACGCTGCGTCTTTTCCGGCCGCAGGAATATCTTCGATCAAGAAGCATGGTCAGAAGATTAATCCCCCATTCAAGCATATCATCGTTTTGGCTGCTTACTTTTTGTATCTCTTTTACGAACCAGCGCAGGGTCTCAAAATCCCATTGGGTGAAAAGGGATGATATCCGGTTAAATATTTCATCGTGGTTTTTTTCTTCGGAGATTTTTGCAATCAGTTCTTTTAGCTCATCTGCATTTCGGGGCGGTACAGGTTCCACTGAAAGATCAACCCTCCAGTCCCCCGGGGGTGAGCTTATGGACCTTCCGAATTTATCCGCGCAGGAAAGACTGCAAGAGCCGTTATTATGGGTGACTGTAAAGGTGAACGCCCCTCCGTCAGTGTGGCTTCCTCCCCTGGCATTCCAGTAACGGTCGGCAACCAGCCTGAACCTCCGGTCCTCGGTTGACAGTGAGTGCAGTGTGGCATCGATTGCCTGTTTTTCCGAGGCTATGAGTCCTATGGAGACGTCACCCTCCTGCAAAGCAAAGACCTGGGGCCGAAGCATTGCTGTATCCGTAATGCCTAAAAGCTGATAGGTGTCTTTGTCAGGATCACTGCGGGCAATGATAAAAAACCAGGGCCCGTCAGGTGAGCCATGGATATGTATGGCCTGGATTGCCCTGTAAATCCGCTTTTTTTCTTCAGGCAGCCTGTCAAAATCCAGCTCTGTTGTGGGCGCCATGGCCTCGATTACATATTCAAGAGGGTACCCGTAAACCCTGTTCAACAGATCGAAAAGGAGTGCTGAGACCTCGGTGTCCGTGAGGAACTGGGGGACGATGTTATGCTGGCAAAGGTATTGTGATACACTGTGATAGTTGGCAAAGTCACCGTTATGTACCAGTGCCTCATTCATTCCTATGAACGGGTGTGAACCCGCGGGATGCCATACACGCCCCTTTGTGGGATAACGCTGATGCGCGATCCAGATGTTTGCCCTGAGGTCCTCCAGCCCGTAATATTTAACCACCTGCTCCGCATACCCCACTATCTTGAAGATCATAAGGTTTCTGGCGTGAGAGAGGACAAAGGCCCGCTTTTCGCCCATGGATGCGTAAAATTTTTGATTAAGCCGGAAGGTGTTCCGGTAAATGAATTCATCCTCGACCTTGCGGCCTGGCAGACCTTCAAGGGTGTTTTTTTCAGCAAACATTGAGAGCTCTTCTTCCCTGACCCTGACGAAATACCGGACGATGTCAGGGGGCTTTACTGTGAGCCCCAGATCAAGATAGTCTGCGGCAGGCTCCAGTCTCGTTTTGTGGTCTATTCTTAGATAGGGGCTAATGCAGGTATTTTCAACCTCAGACTCCGCCGTGGGATCAAGGAGGGCAATCTGTAAGATATAGCTGTTACGGAGTGTCTCATCATCAACTCCCAGTTGCTCCGGTATAAAACATGCGGCGGCTATGCCCCCGCCTTTCCCATTGCCGCGGTTGTGCATCTGTATGGATGGCTCGAATATATGCCTTCCCCTAACCGGGACATTTGAGGAAAATCCCACGACACCGCAGCCGCCTTCCTCCTCGGCTTTACCTAATGGCCTTCCGGGCAGGTCTTTTAACAGGCCCTTTCTGGATACAATGATACGTTCGCTCATTGTGAAAGCTCCACGGGCTGAGGTTCCCGGATATAATCGAGATGCATAAGCAGATCGGTTCTCCCAACCAGCTCCCTGGCACTTTTCAATCCCAGTCTCCAGAGGATCTCCTGTATCTGGATATACCAGGAATATAAAAGATTGATGAGCCTCTGTGTGCCCCAGTCCGAGTCATACATGGTTGAAAGTTCAGGGTCTGTGGTGGCTATGCCCCTGGGACAGCCCCGGCCGCTTTCACAATTCCCGCACCTTATACACTCAAGGGCCACCATCTCAGGGGTGCATATTACAACCCCGTTTGCACCCAGGGCAATGGCCTTGACCACATCCCATGCGGTACGCAGCCCTCCGGATGCGATAAGTGTTATCTGGTCACGTATACCCTCCTCCATAAGAAATCTATGTACCTTGGGTATGGCATATTCAATGGGCATGGCTATGTTTTTTTTGGCAATATCAGGGGCCG
>JBLIRS010000089.1:0-10718 GCA_049472415.1 bacterium
GGTATTGAAAACCAGTTCGGATATCCTGGCTCGCTGTATTCGTCTTTTATGCCAAGATCGATCACGCATCCATCCTGGCAATTCCAATCATCTATATCGATTAAGCCGTCGCAATCATCGTCTGTTCCGTTACATATCTCTGTTGATACCGGATTTATATTCTTATTCTTATCATTACAATCAGTGCTGTCTTCTGTATATCCTGCCGGTTGTGCACAGGCATTGACACTTGTATTTGGATCACCATAGAAATCGTTGTCCGCATCAAAAAAAAAGAGGGTGTATTCGAGCACATCCGGATCGTCGATTATCCCGTTGCAATCATTATCCTTATTGTCACAGGTTTCCGTGTTTCCTGGATATCTGTCCGCATCATTATCATCACAGTCTTTACAAGTAACTGATCCATCACTATCCAAATCCGCTGTTTCATCTGAGGGGATAATCCCGTTACAGTCATTATCCTTGCCGTCACAGATTTCCGTATTCCCTGGATATCTTTCATTATCGTTATCATCACATTCCTTACAGGCAACCCATCCGTCACCGTCTAAATCCTCCGTTTCATCCGGCGGGATAACATCGTTACAGTCATTATCCTTCCCATCACAAATCTCTGCATTACCCGGATACCGGTCCGGGTCTGTATCATCGCAGTCCCCAGCACACACCATTACATTGTCCCCATCTTCATCCACTTCATAACAGTTACGCCCGGCTCAATAGTTAAGGTGGCTCCTTCCAAAATAAGAACCGGTGCAATAGCTATATAAGGGCTGCCTGCAAGTTTCCAGGTAATATCACCTACTATGGGGCCTCCCACATTTGTTGATCCCTCGATACAGGAGAAAGGACAAAAGAAAAATTCAACTGAGAGCAATATTAATATTATAAAGGCATATGGTATAGTTTTATTTCTCATGGCATTTCTCCCCTTTGATTTTTATGAATTTAGAGTTAGATATGGAAATGAACAAATACCTTGTTATTAATCTCGCCTGTTAAACAAAATATCAGGCAACTCCTCCGTAACAAAAAAAATATTAGATATACCGTAATAGCTCAACTCACCGAGGAGACACAGAGACACAGAGAAAAATTAAAAGACAAGTCCCTTGATTTCTTCAATGCCGTTAGACTTCCATCGCTATTCCAATAATCCGCTCTATAAGTTTTCGTTTTAAATCTTTTCTCAGTGCCTCTGTGTCTCCGTGGTGAAATTACGGGAATAAATGTTTAAAGCCTAATCTGAAAAATCCTTCCCCTTTTTCTTCCCTTTTTCTGGAAACCTAAATAAATCCCTGAGTAACAGAATAGCATAGAAAAAATCATTTTTCAGGCAGTACCGATATCATACAAACTAATATTTCAATCTACCTGAATTTATTTAACAATAATTATATTCTTGGGTGAAAAGAGTATGAACAATCAATGAAGTGTAATAAATTATAAACTATCAGAGGATTGGATTGTTGTCAATATCTAATACAATTACATATCTAATACTATTAAATAGCGGAACCAATTCTGTCCAAAGGTATTACGTGGATATTCTTATCCAGGTCATATGAATCCTTGCCTGGATAAACAATAAAAACCTTATGCAACATTAAATCATCAAACGCTATCCGTATTGACTTTGTCATTCCGGGTGCATCGGTGTATTTTACTTCGAACCCGTATCTGCGGCCTTTTTAAATATAAGAAGATCCAGTTCGGCGCCGGTATGAGTTGCCCAGAAATAAATATCCCTGGTCCTTGCCACCCTGCATATATATTCAATAACAAACCCTTCCCATGAACCTCCCAGTTTGGGGTGCAAGAGATTCCAAAGCCTTCATAGGTGCTGAAAGACGGCTAAGGTGAACGGGATTCTCCAGATCAAAGAACTCGTACTTTGGACTACGGTCTGCAACTATACGTGCAAGGGTGGTCTTCCCGCATTGGCGAGGGCCCAAAAGCGCAACAACCGGATTTATCTTTAGATTATGTTCAACATCTTCAATAAGTCCTGGCCGTTCGATCATTTCTAATTTTATAAGTATGAAAATCTAAATGCCAAGTTTACTTTTTCAAGGTAAAATTCTTTCCCCATTTCACCGTAATAACTCTGCACCCTATTTCTTTCCGCCATACATTGAAAATATCCCATATTTATAGAAACAATCAACATCTCTGAAGCCAGCGGTTTTTAAAGCATTTAGCTGAGATTCCAGAGTATCCGGCTTATTATCCGTGTTGTCTTTATATCTTCGAACAACATCATCATAATAACTGCCTTCAACCCCCAGGGATTTTTTCTTTTCTTGAATCCAATTTTTCCAGAGAAATAGATACCATTCTTCAAGTGGCTCGGTTGGCGCAAGCACAACATCAATATTCAGAAAGTAGCCATCGACCTTCAGATATGAAAAGATCATTTTGAAAAGGGCCATCTTTTCATTCATGTCCAGGTGATGAATGGCCAGTGAGGAGACTATGAAATCAAAATTTTTGTTAAGAAGGTCTTTGCTTAAAATGTCATCATTAATAATCTCTTGAAAGCTTGCTTTAATAAATCGGATCTTTTCAAAGGCTTTGAGATTTTCTTTGGCTTTGTTCAACATATCCTCAGAAGCATCCACGAGGGTGGCTTCAATAGAGCCATCTATCCTTAAAAGCTTATTGGCGACAATCCCGTCTCCGCATCCAAGATCGAGCAGATTAACCCCGGTTTTATTCCCCATGAAATGTTTGTAGAAAGAACCTAAAATTTCAAGCAGTCTGTCCCTGTCCATTATATAAATATCCGCATTCTCCCTGTATTCTCTTGCAAAATCGCTTTTTACCCATTGTGATTTGCTGAACTCAGTCATCATTTTATTTTTCCCCTGTGCGGAATTTCTCATATAATGCTTGAGGGTTATATGATGTTTCCGTTTGGCTGTAAAATGTTACGTTCTGTCGATTTCCGGATAAGACTTTTAAAGAGGAATTTGTTTTATCAAAAAATAGAACCGTCCCCTTTTTCCTAATCAGTGATAAGATTTTTCATTTCCCTGACAGCCGTTTCCAAACCCACAAATACCGCCCTGGCAATGATGTTATGTCCTATGTTCAGCTCCCGGATCTCTTTTATCTCCACGATCTTTTTTACATTCCGATAGGTAAGGTCATGGCCGGCATTGACATCCATTTTGAGTTTAGCTGCGAGTTTTGCAGCGTCTTTTATTCTTTCATATTCCTGGTCAATCTTTTGCAGGTCCCTGGCCGAGGCATAGATCCCGGTATGGATCTCGATACAATCAGCCCCTGCCTTATGTGAAGCCTTTACCTGATCTGTGTCAGGGTCTATAAAAATGCTGACCCTGATTCCTCCCTTTTGAAGGGCCTTTATTGATTTCGCAATTTCTTCTGCCTGGGAGGTCACGTCCAATCCCCCTTCAGTGGTCACTTCATCGGGCTTTTCAGGGACAAGTGTAACCATATCCGGCTTCACTTCAATAGCTATCTTTATCATCTCTTCACTGGCAGCCATCTCCAGATTAAGGCTGATATGAACTATCTGTCTGAGGAGACGTAAATCACGGTCCTGAATATGACGTCTGTCGTGCCTCAGATGGATGGTTATCCCATCAGCCCCGGCCATTTCTGCAATAACGGCAGCGGCAATGGGGTCCGGCTCCATTGCCTTTCTTGCCTCCCTTATATTTGCAATATGATCGATATTAACACCAAGTCTAGGCATTTTCCCCTCCATTTTTTTTAAAGATATCTTAGATTTTTTATTTTGAAATTATTTCAGGATAATACTCTCTCAATGTCGCTGCTAAGATGATGTTACATTTAATATATTTAAAAATAATGAAAACTTAAGGTGATGAAAAATAAAAGATCACTATTTGACAAATCTGTAAAGATAGCCGAAGGAGTTAATTGAAATATTTTCACAATTGAGATCCTTCATACACAAAAAAAATAGAACCGTCCCCTTTTTTTATCAGGAACACATAATGGCATCGGCGATTTGTACCGCGCGTTTTATGGGGCCGCAGTCATGAACCCTCACAATATGTACCCCCCTGGAAACGGCCATGGCAACTGCCGCTATGGTTCCTTCGAGCCTTTCCGAAACGGGGAGATCCAGGATATTGCCTATAAAGGATTTACGTGACGGTCCTAAGAGCATCGGACAGCCTATGGAATGAAACTCATCCAGTCTGTTTATTAACTCCAGATTGTGGCTGACGGTTTTTCCAAAGCCTATTCCCACATCCACTATCACCTGTTCCCTTTTTATTCCTGCTGCTTCAGCCACTCTTACCCCTTCCTCCAGGTAGGATTTGACCTCACCTACCAGATCTTCATAAACGGGGTTCTGCTGCATGTCTTTAGGGGTCCCCTTTATATGCATAATTACAGCAGGCGCTTTATAATGGGCTGCCAATCCCGCCATGGCATTATCAAACCTCAGGCCGCTAATGTCGTTGATGATATGCGCCCCCGCGTCCAATGCCTGTTTAACGACCTCAGATTTATAGGAGTCTATGGAGATTGGAATCGGGACCTCTTTTACAAGCTCCTTTACTAATGGAACAATCCTTCTTAGCTCTTCCTCTAATGTTACGGATTCCGCGCCGGGCCTGGTGGATTCTCCGCCTACATCTATGATATCCGCCCCTTCTTCCGCCATGGCGATTGCATGTTTTAATGCCCTGGTAAAGTCAAAGAAAAGGCCTCCGTCAGAGAAAGAATCGGGAGTGACATTAAGTATCCCCATAATCAGGGTCCTTTGCCTTAATTCCAGGTCCCTGTCATGAAGCTTAAGGACAAATGAGCGGGGTATTCTTTTTGAAGAAGTACCGGTTTTCATCCCCTTTTTTAAGCAGCCTTCGGGCTGGTTCTGGGGGAACCTATTATCTTGTCAACATCTATACCATCAAGGACTTCGGTCTCCAGGAGTTTTTCTGCCAGTTTCTTTAGTTTGACTTTATTCTTTTGCAGGATAGTCTTTGCCCTTGAATAGTTTTCCGTCACGATCCTCTTGACTTCTTCATCTATGAGGATGGCAGTGGCTTCACTATAATCCTTATGCTGGGCAAACTCTTTACCAAGAAAGATTTGTTCCTCCTTCTTCCCAAAGGTCAGAGGCCCCATATTTTCGCTCATACCCCATTCGCATACCATCTTTCTTGCAAGGTCCGTAGCCCGTTCGATATCGTCTCCCGCTCCGGTACTCAAGGTATTAAAAACTAGTTCCTCTGCTGCCCTTCCGCCCAAGGAAATGGCAATCCTGTTCATCACGTATTCTTTAGACCAATTTTGGCGTTCATCGATCGGCAGTTGCTGCATGAGGCCCAAAGCCCTACCTCTGGGGATGATCGTCACCTTGTGTATAGGATCGGTCCCGGGTATCATTTTAGCTACAAGTGCATGCCCTGCTTCATGATAAGCCGTGCTCTTTTTTTCTTCATCGCTTATGATAAGGCTCTTTCGCTCCCTTCCCATCAAAACCTTGTCCTTGGCCTCCTCAAAATCAGGCATTGCCACCGCTGTTTTTTCTTTTCTGGCAGCAAGCAGGGCCGCCTCATTAACAAGATTGGCAAGGTCTGCACCTGAAAAACCCGGAGTCCCTCTGGCAAGAATCTGAAAATTGACATCCTTTGCCAGAGCCACATTTTTTGCATGAACCTTCAGAATGCCCTCTCTTCCCCTGACATCCGGCCTGGATACAATAACCTGCCTGTCAAAACGTCCGGGTCTGAGAAGAGCAGGGTCCAGGACATCGGGCCTGTTTGTGGCGGCAATGATAATAACACCCTCATTTGATTCAAACCCATCCAGCTCCACCAGAAGCTGGTTGAGGGTCTGTTCCCGCTCGTCATGTCCCCCACCGAGGCCCGCGCCTCTATGGCGGCCTACGGCGTCGATTTCATCGACAAAGATGATGCATGGGGCATTTTTCTTTCCCTGTTCAAAAAGATCCCTTACCCTTGAAGCACCGACTCCAACAAACATCTCCACAAAATCAGAACCGCTGATACTGAAGAAAGGCACATCCGCTTCGCCTGCGATGGCCCTGGCAAGGAGCGTCTTTCCTGTCCCCGGAGGTCCCATTAAAAGGACACCTTTAGGTATTTTTCCGCCAAGTTTCTGAAACTTTCTGGGATCTCTGAGGAATTCTATGATCTCCTGCAATTCGTCTTTTGCCTCGTCCACACCTGCCACATCGGAAAAGGTAACCTTCTGGGAGGAAGTATTGAGCATCTTCGCCTTACTCTTGCCGAAAGAAAGCGCTTTTGCGCCACCGCCGTGCATCTGACGCATAAGATAGATCCAAATGACAAGCAAGAGTATAAGGGGCCCCCAATAGATGAGAAAGTTCTGTAACCAAAAATTTTCGTCCTCCGGTTTTGCTTCAATCATCACATCGTTTTCACGCAGCAATTTGATTAAATCATCATCGTCAGGCGCATAGGTCTCGAACCCGCCCTGTCCTTTATATTTTCCTTTTATGTTATGCCCCCTGATAAGAACCTCAGCAACCTTACCAGACTTAACATCGCTTATAAACTGGCTGAAAACGATTTTGGAAACCTCCTTTTTACTGCTGCTGCTAAAAACATTAAAAACCAGAATAAGAACAAGCCCCAAGATCAACCATAACGCCAGGTTTTTCAAAAAATTTGTATTGTTCAAACTATTCACCTCTTTTTTCATGCCTTTAAAGGCCCTTACAATTCATAATCATAGAGTTGATTTCCTCATAATGTATTCAGATAATTGCTTCTTTATAATCAATCCGATTATATCTGTGTCGATAATTGATACGCATTGATTTAAATAGCTAATTCAGATATTTATTTATCGTCGTTTTTATAAACATTATCCGTTATCCCTATATATATTTTATAACATAAATTAAGCAATCTTTACAACAAGCCCAAAAGATAAACAATTCCTGTCAATTCCATTATGAAAAGAGTTATCAGATGCTTAATTCGACAATTAATCTTCTCTCCAATGAACAGATTTTATATTTTATTTCTAATTAACTGTCAAGACCTGACACTTTTGTTATCTTAAAATCCATTTTTAAAATCTTTGAGGTATTCGATGTTACTCTGTAAGGATGCCCTATGCGGAGCCCCAAAACCCAATAAATCTTTGAACCTCCTGCCAGGAGAGGCCATACATCCCTGATTTTCCTTGGCACTTTCATATCTATGAAAAATTCCTTTAGCTTCTTTTCCGCAGGAATACCCAGCGGATGAAACCGATCACCGGGAAAACGACTCCTTATTTGGAAAGGGCCTGTAATTGTATCATAATCCAGAAAGGCTGCCTTTGGATCTGTTGGCATCTCCGTTATTTCATTTAAATCCAGCAGCGATGCGTTTAAAGTGAGATTAAAGAAGGGGATAAAGGTAATACCCGGTATGTTCAGGGGATAATGGTTGATATCCCCCTTTTCTTCATCTGATCGGCCTTTTAAATATTTTTCTCTGCCGGTTCCATACCTGGTCAAAAACAAATTTCCACCTGATCTATAAACGTTTATGCCCCCCGGCAAATCCAGTTCCCCTCCCCCTTCGGACCTGTTCATAAGCCTGATAATGGCCTGTATATGCTCAAAATGTAAACTGCCGGGTTTTTGATTAAACCGGGAAAGCGATTTCTGTAATATCCTTCTTTGTATACCCAAAGGCTGAGCCTTTAAGTCCTTTATATGAAGATATTGAGTTTCCCTTCCTGAGATCTCGATAAACGGGAGAATCTTTAACGCGTCTTCAGCCGTGTCGATTTTCTTTGAACCTTTTTCAATCTGTTTTTCAATACCGGAAACAATCTCTTTCAGCGCTAAATGGTCTTCCCTGAGCAGTTCCGCAGTTTTAGACAGGGTATTCACCAGCGAAGGATTAAACTCTTTTTTCAGGTAAGGCATCAATTCTAATCTTATCCTGTTTCTGGTGCAACAGGGTTTTAGATTTGTTTTATCCGTTTTGAAAGGTATATTTACGGAAGAAAGATATTTCAGAATTTCCGGTCTTTGGCATCTAATGAGAGGCCTTATATAACAGACGCCATCTCTGCGACGGACAGGGGAAATGCCTGCCATACCCTTTAAACCTGATCCGCGCAGAAGCCTCATAAGGATTGTTTCGGCCTGGTCATCCGCCGTATGGCCAAGGGCTATTTTTGAAACTCCCAGGTTCCGTGCCTGAGCGCTGAAAAATTCATATCTTGCCTTTCTTGCGGCTCCTTCAAGCGACATCTTCCATCTTTTACTGAGAGTCACGCAATCCACCCTGCCTGCTATTATCTCAAGACCTGAATCACTGGCAATCTGACGCACGAATGCCTCATCCTCATCGGCTTCCTTACGAATTCCATGATTAAGATGGATTAAATAGAGTGCAAGCGCATATTCCGAAGAGATCTCCTTAAGTATATGAAAAAGGGCCATTGAGTCAGGTCCGCCCGAGCATGCGACAAGGACACGGTCGTTTTCTTCAAGGAGACCATAATCAAGAACAGCACTCCTGACAAGATACGGAAGTTCATGCATAACCTAGTACCTGTTACGGAAAAAGTCCTCTAATATATTGCGGTGGTCGAAGGCTATCTCATCGGGTAATGAATCCATGTCCTTAAATATCGCGGCCTCCTTGGCGTCATCCGATGCGACGGGGACCCCTTTTGCTTTGGCAATAAATACGGTAGAGATGGTATGATGACGGGGGTCCCTTCCTGGCTCGGAATATGTGTGGAACTGACGAACCAGGGTCACGTCGAGGCATGTTTCCTCCTTTGCCTCTCTGATGGCAGCTTCTTCCAGGGTCTCCCCATAGTCAACAAATCCACCCGGAATAGCCCATCCGAAGGGTGGATTTTTTCTCTTAATCAGGACTATACCGCCATCAACCTCAATAATCGTATCCACGGTGGTAAACGGGACCTTCCTGTTGAATTTTTCAGACATTACTTATAAATCCTTTCTCTGTTGATCTCTACAGCTTCTGACATTAAGCATTTCCAATAATTCGTCTACATCCGTTGTGGGTTTATTGCACGCATTATTTTGACAGACATAGGCAGTTGCTTTGTCCCCGATGCTTTTACAGTATCTCATAAATGGTGAAATTTCATCTATATACGACACCTTTTGCTCGGCCGGGCGAAAAATGACCATTGCATTGGGTATAAAATTCGTCTGAAGACTCCTTAACATCTCCTTAGTGTCATCAGAAAGGGAACTGCCGGCAACAAAAACCTCAAAGGAAGGGCCAAACGCAAAGTCCATGGCAACCATAAATTGAGTATACCCCACTGGGTTCTCTTTTGCCTTTTTGGAAAATATACGCCCGATTGCTGCGGCCTGCTCTAAAAAGCGAGGGTTTGCCGTTATGTGCGCAAGCCTTAAAAGGTTTAAAACAGAGACGGAATTTCCGGCAGGCACCGCGCCATCATATAGCTCCTTTTGACGAACAAAAAGGTCTTCGGATATATCCGGAGTAAAAAAGAATCCGCCCCCGGATCTATCCCAAAAATGTTTTTCCAGATCATTTTGAAGCTTAAGCGCGTGTTTCAGATACACTGCTTCAAATGTCGATTCGAACAGCTCCAGCAGCCCCCAGATAAAAAACGCGTAATCATCCAGATAACCTGTTATTTCAGCCTGTCCATCTCGATATCTGTGTAAAAGAAGGCCGGCAGGGGTACTCATATTTGCCATTATGAAATCTGCTGCGCATATTGCCGCCTCCCTGTATGCGGGTTCGTCGAAAACCCGCCCTGCCCTGGCTAAAGCAGCTATCATAAGCCCATTCCAATCGGTCAGGATTTTATCATCCTTATAGGGATGCACCCTATTCTCCCTGAAGACAAAGAGTTTTTTGCGGGCTTCCTCCACACGGCCTCCGAGTTCCTTTAAACTCATTCCCATGTCAGATGCCATTTCATGCAATGTTTTCCCCATATGAAAGATATTATTATAAGTAATCTTATGATTAGGGCCCCCTTCCCGGAAATTTCCCTCCGGCGACAGATTAAAAATCCTGATTATTAAATCAGCCTCTTCTTTATGAAGGACCTGAAGGACTTCATCATAAGTCCATAAGAAAAATTTTCCTTCTTCACCTTCACTATCAGCATCTTCCGCGGAGTAAAATCCCCCTTCCGGCGCGGTCATCTCCCGTAAAACATAGGTTAAAATCTCATATGCTGTCTGTGAGTACTCTTTGTTTTTTGTTACCTGATAAGCCTCCGTATAAGCCATAGTTAAAAGCGCCTGGTCATAGAGCATTTTTTCAAAATGAGGCAAGAGCCATCCGGAATCGGTCGAATAACGGTGAAAACCAAATCCTATATGGTCATAAATGCCTCCCTGCCTCATCGCTCTGAGGGTCTTTTCCGCCATTTTCAAAGGGGCATCAATCCCGGTGCGTTTCCAGTAGCGAAGCAAAAAAAGTATGTTATGGGGAGCCGGAAATTTCGGTGCACTGCCAAATCCACCAGATTGCTTATCATAAAACTGAGCCAGCAGTTCATATGTCTCCTTTAAAATCCCTTCATCCAAACCTTCGGAAGACGGCTTTTCGTTAAAGTCCCGAAGCGCGTCTACGATTTGATCCGCATATGTGAACAGCTTTAAATCCACTTATTGATCGCAGATAGGAACGAACCGCATCCACTAATTCTTCGTCACCCGGCTTAGGTGCATCTGAAAAAATGTAGAG
>JBLIRS010000009.1:0-22711 GCA_049472415.1 bacterium
GAGAACGTTTTTAGATATATTCTCGCTGACGGAAAAGATCGAGACCGGGAAAAGAAAAAGGACGGCTCCTGCCAGACCTCCTATTCAACAGAGAACGTTTTTAGATATATTCTCGCTGACGGAAAAGATCGAGACCGGGAAAAGAAAAAGGACGGCTCCTGCCAGACTTGATACTTTAATCATCTAAATTTCCTTTAAGGGTGAGGTGAACCTTTTAATACTCACCTCACCCTACCCAATCTGATTATTGACTGGATTAAAAGCCGATTACCTTTCTGCCCGTCAGGCTCTGGGCTATTTGCTGTAATGCACCAAAGTCTTCCACCCATGTAAAGGCATTCTATTTCATACTATAGTCAATACCCTTTTCCTCCAGGTGTGTTTGATGGCATTTTACCCGTTGAAATAAAATTCACAAGGAAATCGTAGATATGAGAATATCTTTAGTGGGTATCTCTAACCGAGCCGCCTCTTTCTTTATGTGTGCGCATTGAGTTGATTGATGAAAACCCGCAATACCCCATTGGTAAGCTTCTTAAATCCCAGGCCCTTAGAAACAAAACCAATCCTTCTTCACAAAAAAACCTTCTTATGTACTCTTTCATTACTACCCTGTCAAAGCATGTATAGCTGAAATGGAGTATTACCCTTTAGTTTTCAAGCCTTGCCTTTTTCGAACTTTAGTTCGTTAAATATTAAAAATCTAGGGGTACCTATAGTGTTGGGATTTTGGAGAAAAGCTGATAAAGCAGGTTATAAAGGAAGATAATCAAAGAAATTATAGTCATAAATAGGCTTTTCTTTAAATAAATATCAGCCTTTTGTTTTTCAATTGGATGTGCCTGCCATATATTAGGTGAATACAGCCTTGGAACCAACAGCAATACCAATTTAGGGATTTCACATACTATCGACAACCTCTTTTTTAGATTTTCAATTACAACTTTGGAATTAACAATAGCAATTATGGGATTCATTAATACGGTTATGGAACAGACATTTCAGTTATGACAGAGAAAAAGGCAGAAAGGTATAATTATGAAGAAATTTATTGATCCAAAAACTCAACTTTTGTCTTTCAAGATATTATTTATTTAATTTTTGAGAAGGACAAATTCTAAATATAGAATATTTCTGTATAACACACTCAGTTTAAAGTCGAAAAATTCAAAGTAAGGTATTGTTTAATTATATCTTGAATATTGAGAAGCCTTATTGATGGATTTACCCAGTCTTTATTTTTTCTCTCATTTGATTTAAAATATTATAAGAAGATAAGAAATTTTCATCTTATCTAAAAAATTGGTTTTAAGGTCTGAAAGCTAACCAGTTGAAAATCAAAGCCCAGTTCTAGAAAATAGTCAGAAGCCGGGATTCAGAACTCATCCTTTAAATTTTCTTCTGGCTTCTTGCCTCTTATTTCTAGCTCTTTTTTACACTAAGGTGTGAGCAAAATTTTCATTCTACTGGGCGTAAACGGCTAAAAAAAATATCATGTTAAAGAGATTTTTTTCAGGATGTTTATTCTTTTTATTCTTTAATCTCTTTGCAATCGGCTGGGCTCCCGTTTTAGAAGCAATCCCTCCTGAAATTTACTCCATCGCTCCCGGTTCAGGAAGCAGTTTCACACCTACCCAAATCATAATCAATGGATCAGGTTTTGAAGCGGTCCCGAAAATATCAGTTTATGGGGGAGGACCGTTTATAAAAGGGTCCTGCAATACGCCCGGCACGGCCAAAGGTGTCTATGTCAGGGATAATTATGCTTATGTTGCAGATCTTGATGCCGGTCTTCAGATCATAGACATCAGCAATCCTGAGGATCTTAATATAATGAGTTTTTGTGACACACCCGGCGAAGCATGGGACATCCATGTCACAGGCATGTATGCTTATGTGGCAGATTATGATAAAGGCCTTCAGATCATTGATATCAGTAATCCTGCAGACCCCGGCATTGTGAGCTCCTTCGATACGCCTGATTATGCAAGAGGCATCTTTGTGAAAGATAATCTTGCCTACTTGGCGGACGGATCTTCAGGAATTCGAATCATAGATGTAAGTGACCCTCTAAAACCCCGTGAAGTGGGTTCCTGTGAAACGCCGGGCAATTCATTAGACGTCTATATCACCGGCATGTATGCATATGTGGCGGATTCTGATGAAGGCCTTCAAATCATTGACATTAGTGCTCCCGAAGATCCCAATATCGTGGGTTCATGCAATACGGCAAATAGGGCCTGGTGTGTTTATGTATCAGGGTCTTATGCCTTAATAGGAGATTGGTATGGAGGATTTGTGGTGATCGATATAAGCGATCCCACAACACCCGACATTGTGGGTTCTTGTGCTACACAAGACAGGGCATTCAGCATCGATGTGAAAGGCCGGTATGCTTTTCTGGCAGACTTTAATTCTGGTATCCATGTAATCGATATAAGCGATCCCACAAACCCGGGCATTGTGGGTTCTTGTGACACACCAGGCTCTGCCAGAGGGATCTGTATCTCGGGTTTGTCTGCTTATATAGCGGATCAGGATGCAGGCCTTCAGGTGATCGATATTAGTGCTCCCACAAATCCAAGTATTGTGGGATATTGTGACACACCAGGTTATGCGCTGGATCTACATGTTGAAGGCACCTATGCATATGTGTCAGATTCTGATTTTGGCCTCCAGGTGATCGACATAAGTGATCCTGAAAATCCAATCAATGCAGGATCTTTCCCTCTTTCTAGCTTTGCGGTAGACGTCAGTGTCATGGGAGAATATGCCTATGTTGCCGATCAAAATTTGGGCCTTCTTGTGATTGATGTAAGCGATCCAGAAGATCCAAACATTGTAGGTTTTCATCAGATCCTGGGTGATTCCTATGGTGTCCATGTGAAAGGAAGCTATGCCTATGTCGTAGGGGATTTTTATCTGGTTTCCAAGTTGTATGCGGGTCTTCAGGTGATCGACATACAGAATCCCGAAGAGCCGGAGCTTGTGAGTACTTGTTTCACAATGGGTTCCGCCAGAGACATCCATGTTTCGGGCACGTATGCGTATATGGCAAATTATGATTTAGGGCTTCGGGTGATTGACTTGAGCAATCCTGCAGATCCCAAAATTGTGGGTACTCGCAATACGCCGGGTAAAGCCATAGGCATTTATGTGGCAGGTGAGTATGCCTATGTGGCGGATGATGATTCAGGCCTTCAGGTAATCAACGTCAGCGATCCAACAGATCCCCGGATCGTGGGAGAATGGCAAACACCTGACCGGGCCTGGGGTGTCTATGTCACAGACAACTATGCATATGTGGCGGATTATGAAGCAGGACTTCAGGTTATAGACGTGAGTGATCCCGAAAATCCCTTCAGCATAGGTTTTTGCGATACACCATCTTTAGCCATGGGGGTTTGGGTCACAGACAATTATGCCTTTGTGGCAGACTATAATTCAGGTCTACAGGTGATCGAGAAATTCAAACCCCTCACAGCTCAGATGTTTTTTGATCCAAACAGGATCTCGGTAACTGTCCCTAAAGGATTTAGCTCCGGAACTTACAACCTCTTTGTGACAAACCCTGAAGGTGACCAGACTGTACTTAAGAGTGCCTTAACCATAACGATGGAGATTTATTTATCAGCCGGTTTAAATGGTTTTAGCTGGCCGGTTAAGCCACCAAGAGGATTTACTTCTTATCATCTCATAAGCAATTTAGGGGAAAAAGGGGAGATCAGCAGGATTCAGAGATATGATCCGAATAATGGAACCTATGAGTCCACAACTTACGACCCAAACGGCCTGCCTTGCGGAGATGAATTTGAAATCATAAGCGGCGGGGGATATCTCGTCTATATGAGTAAAGACAAAACAATCTCTTTTGACGGACTTGTTCCCTATACACCAATTGCATGTGAAAAAGGGCTCAATCTGGTATCAATACCCAGCACTCCCTCCCGGTTTAACTCATATGATCTCCTTGACCTCTTGGGATCTTCGAATGATGTCTTTAGTATCCAAAGATTCAATAAAGAGAGAGGCATTTTTGAGTCTACTCTGCATATTTATGGGAAACCGTCCGGCAACAAATTCGAGATTGTAAATGGCGATGCATATCTTATCCAAATGGATATGCCAATAAGCAAAGATCTCCTCAAATAGTAGTATCACCTTGTTAAATATGATCCACAAGCAAGATGGGATTCACAAAAATTGCCTGTCATAATTTCCAATGATTTAGTTTTTGCAATCATATCTTCATAAACAGGGTCTCCCGGCACGACAAAAAGGTTGCCCCGGGGCTCAAGATTGAATAGGGCATATGGAACGGCCTTGCTCCATTCCTGAACAACCGATCCTGTCCTGTCATTGCTGACTCCTTATATAGTTTTTATGAGATTTTATTATCGTTCCCATGCAGGGGCATTTGAACAACGAAGAAATGTTGTCAATTGTGGATGTTTGCCCCAAAAGGGCCGGATTCCTTTTTGTGTAACCACTCAAAAACCGTGTGGTTTTGGAGCGGTTAATGAAAATTGAACCCCTCCGACTCCCCTGTGAATTAATAATATTCAGGATTTTTATTTTTGTCAAAAGAAAATTTATTGATGGTTGATAGAGATTCGAAAAGGTTGAGGATGGATTCTTTTATCGAAATACATTCCGGATTAATCATAGACTATACGCCTCCCTGGACGAAAAGCGGGCACTTGCCCTCTCTCACGTCAGAAATCTCATGATCTTCAAGATAGTCGGGTATGCTGAGCAGATGGTTAAATATAACGGACTGGAGGGTTGATCTTTCCGGGGAGCCAGGATCTCCCCGGGACGCACATGAGACAAAAGACCTGATTGAAGAAATCTCACAAAAAACACATAATGCAACCTTTAACCGGATATCACCCCTTTTTACTAAATGGGATTTTGAGACAGTTCGATAGTTTACAAAAGAGTCTTATTTGAACAAGATTAATAACCGTTCCTAATTGTTCACGGAATAATATGTTTCTATTTGCCAACTTTTCTTATTAAGATTAAACTAATAAACTAACTCCGTCCCCTGGACTTTTCACGTCCCCTGGACTTTTCAACAGAAAGGGTAAAATCAATATCTTTTTGCAATCCTTAGCCTGGGAGGTATTAGATGAACTGAAACCAGAAAAAAAACCAATATATTGTTTATTTGCTCAGCCATACAAGCTAACACGAAGTGATCATTGGCATAGAGTATAAGAAAATAACCATTTAATTTGTTAATCAGCCAATCCTGAAAAAAATTGCTTAACATTTAAATCACCTCCCTCCCTTTTTTTTGGTAATATGAATTCAAGTATTTTCAAAATGATAACTGTATCAATTTCACGATTAAATAACTTAACCCTGACTTTTGCCTCAAATTTCTTTCTATTTATAAATATTATTGTTCCATTAAAATCTTTAAGAGGTCCGGACAATATTTCAACATTATCACTTTCATGAAAAATGCCTTTTGACAAGGGAACAATTCCATGTTCATTAATAATAGAGTCTAAATATTGCATCTCTTCAGGTTTAACTTTTGCTGGTTTATCATTGAAACAAAACGGTTTTATAGATTGCCTTAATTTGATATTAACTATTTCATCAATAAAAGCATGCACTTCTTTATGCAAGAAAATATATCCTGGGAACAAGGGATATACTGTTTTCACAAGATTTCCATTTTTAGTATGGAGCAGTTTTTTTAATGGAATTAGCATATTAAAATAGTTATTAAAAAGTTTATCTATTTTATTCTTTATTTGAGATTCTCTTCTGCTTATTGTTTTTAATACGTACCAGTTATCATAATCTCTTAAGTTTATATTTATCATTTTTTAATACCTCATATATTTTCGATAACAATACCTTATTTGTATTTGTTTTTTATTTTCAATCCTTGCTATTTGCTAGAGCAAGCTGAATACCAATTTAATTTTAATTTAAAATCAACAAGTTAAAGATAATTAATAATTTTATCTTTTATTTTTTTGTTAGTAACTATCTAACATTCTTTGTCTATACCTTGATTATTTAATAATCACAATAAATGTTAGTTAAAAACTGATATTATTTTTCAAGTAACATATTAAAAAATAACCATAAATTTGAGGGAAAAATCATGAAAACGAGTTTGTCAGGATCGACTAAGTATTTGTTTTGGAAAAGATAGAAATATTGTCTGGGGGGACAGATTTAACATCCGTCCCCCCAGTTTAAGGTTAAAACTGAAGTGCATAAAGAGGTTATGCAAGAAAGCGGGCAATAACAATTATAATAACCGGTCTATTCTTTCTATATTGACAGATCTCCTGAAGAAACCCTTATTGTTGCAGGTTCAGTAAGGGATACCCAAAATCCCTGGCCGGGATAGAGAGACTCTCCTGGTTCAATTAGCTGATAACCATGGACAAAACCATAGATTGCATTGATACCGCCCCTGTTTACTGATATATGGGCAGGATATGAGCATGATCCAATCATTGACCAACCCTTGTTAGCATCTACATTGTGAGATATTATAGGTGTACCTGTTATATTATACGTACTGGCTGCAGGCATATATATCCAGAAGCCTCTTCCTAACTCGAGCTCTGCGCTGTAATCCACCCGGTGATACATCCGGTCATAGCTATACACAGCCAGAGCTCCAGGGAAAAGATCCCCAAGTACCAGACTTGAAGGAAGGACCGGCAAAGAGATCATGCTCCACCCTTGGGGCAAATGCAGACTAAAAATGATATCCTCGTGAATGGGATCCTCAGAGTAAGTAACAGCAAGCCAGGCAATATTTCCTTCAGTCATCTGGTAACTTGATACAGCCCGCATGTCCTCAACCAGAAGGGATACTAAGGCACCATTAGTATCAGAAGACCATAAACTGAAATACCCTTCACTACATAATTCATACGGATCCCAGTTCAATTCCGGATAGTGATCAGGATCGTTTTGAATAGTATAATTGTCATTGATCATAACCTCGATGAGCCAAAGTTCCCAATCGTGCCCAGACTGTCTGATATCTTTTTTGTAATACTCATCATCAGTTGAGACATCCTTAAGTTTAGTGTCTATTCTCCAATCTGGCGGTGGTGGCGGGTCCGAGACAGTTATCGCATTGGTTGCGCTACCGATAAAAACCGAGCTCTCATTCACAGCACCCCCCAGATCCTTGACAATAGCGGTGATAGTCATCGTAAAAAGGCATGGATTATGGCATCCGATCAAAGGATTTCCATCGTCCGGATCTCCCGGCTTAAGTGCAGTATAACCATAAGTAATATCAGGTTTACACAGACACCGGCTATCATCTGCAACTCCGCATCCATCATCATCTGCATCCATGTAATATATCAGGCATCCCCGGGCTCCGTCTTCGTCAATCTCCCCGTTACAATTATTATCGATATCATCGCATACCTCATCTGCAGGCATACCAGGTTTAGCACTGCATTTGGTGCCCAAGCCGTCAGATGTGCAGACCTTAAAACCGGTGCGCTCGCATGCCCCGATACCAACTGAACAGGTTTGACCCACATTAAAGCCATTATCAGGAATCCCATCACAGTCATTGTCCGATCCATCACAAACTTCCGGTTCTGGTTGAGGAGCATCACAGTTTATCCATTTGCCGTCCCGACATATTTCTTTCCCATCGCCACATGATGATGAGCATTGACGAATTAAATCTTCATCGATCAAACAATCACAATCATTATCTTTGGCATCACATAGCTCCGGTGCCCCGGTATAAATTGTGTTATCTTTATCATTGCAATCCAAATTATTATCTACAAATCCGGGAGGTGCAATAATAGCGGATACTGAATTATATGGATCACCAAAGTTATCATTATCCCCATCATAGTAGTATTTCTTTATACTGCTTCCTACACATTTCACAAAGACCGGTCCGCCGGCCAATGTCCCGTTATACCCGGTTAAGTCAAAGGCATGACCAAGGGTATAATCGTGCCACATTACAAGGCTCTCATCCTGAATGATGTCACCCATATAGTTTGAGTAAATCTCTTCCGGGGTAAGGGCCCTGTTATAGATACAAAGGTTGGAGATCATACCGTCCCAATTCCTGCCCCAGGCATTGGCCCCTATGAACATCTCTGCTCCGTCAAAATTTAAATCGTTTCCTTTTCTTTTTTCACGGGCCTTTTCTATGCCATTTACATACAATATTAACTCAGTTCCATTTGAAACAGCTACCACATGGTACCACTCCCCGATCGCGGCGTCCCCTGTGTCCTGGGCAACAGTTCTTATCTGAGTTTCCCTGTCCTGATGAATAACCGCAAACCTTTTATTTGCAGAAAATTCTTTTGTCTCAGGCACCAATCCAAACAACACATCATCATTCCAGCCTCCTCTATCATTCGTGAGAATGGTCATGCCCTGGCCTGTAATATTATAATCCACGGTGTCAGGTTTGACCCTGGCCGATATCGTCCAGGAGGTCATGGTGGGGATCGCCCTGAGCTTGACACAATCATCCTTTCCGTCAAATTCAAGGCCACCCGCGTAAATTAAGGAATTACTTAAACAAAATAATAAAACGCAACCGATTAACAAAAAAAATTTTTTCTTCATTTCTTGTTCCCTCCCTTATAAAACATGGAGTTTGATTTAATAAAGATATAGTTTCCAGACCTCGGATTTTTATATGAATGGACAATTTTAATGTTTTTTAATTTTTGATCACCCTCCTTTCCTTATAAGTGAACTGGTTGGATACGCCTGGTTTTATATGTGACATTTTTCTTTGACCCAAAATCCCATCCTTAATTTTCCCCCCTATTATTAACAGTATTCTCAACATCATTTTTTCCCCCCATTTCTTGATTCTAATAATGAATTGTGTTAATTTATATTAAAAAATACGATATTAGTGGCCCATCTTATAAAAAAATTAATAAAATAATGGATGGATACATAAAAAGTCATTTCGTCATTTAGGGGCCTTTTTCAAGGCCTAAAGCTCGCTTCGCTTCGTTCTCAATGACCTTTAAGCAAAAAATGCCAATGAACGCCATCAATGACTTTTTATGAGTTGATACAAACTGGCTTGATGAAGTAATTTTACAATCCCTATTATCAATAAGACTCTTAGTATATATGGAGTTGCCCAATATGGGGTTATGCGCTGGGGGAAAATTCCCGAATGCCTTTGGCGAATCACCTGACGATTTTTTAGAGCGTTACGGTAAACTCATCTACACAATAATCCACAAAAGATGCAGAGAGAAGCGGCTACTTATAACCCAAGAGAGGGAATATTTATGGATAAAACTCGAACCTGAGGATATTTTCCAAGGGATTATAGCCCACTTGGCCAAAGATAACTATAGGGTGTTTAATAATTACAGAAGAATAAATGGGGCGCAGCCGCAAACCTACCTCGCCAGGATATTACACCGTTTTATTTCTGCCGAATTCAAAAAGGAAATAAAGAAACATAACAGGGAACTCATCGATGATGAAGTCATTTCAAAGACCCATGCCCAAAACGATCCCTTGGAGAATCTTATTAATAATGAGCAGGAAAAGCTCTTTAATGAAGCTTTAGAATCTGCCTATGCCAGGTTAAAGGAAAAAGATCGATTAATTGTTGAACTTTTTTACGGAGTGCGGGGCTTGGATAAGATGTCCGCCATAGATATTGGGAACCTTTTCAGGATGAAAAAAAAAGCCGTCTATAAAATAACCGAGAGGTTTAGAGAATTTTTCAAAAAAGAGTTAAACAAGAGGGAAATTTTAGACTTTGGATAATCTATATCTAATAGGAAAGATTATGAGAAAAGATGACCTGATAGATGCTTTAATATCAAGGCAGTTAAAAAAGAGCAGGGAAAGGTTTATTCCCCCCAAAAGTGAATGTCCCCCGGAGGATATCATACAAAGATATCTTCGAGGAGAGTTGGACGGGGAGGAAAAAGGATTAATAAAACATTTCCTGTCCTGCACAGAATGTTTAGAGATCCTTGTGGCACTTAAGGATTTGGAGCAAGCCCAAACCAATCCCTGCAAAGTGCCGGTGTCACTTTATCACAAGGCAAGAGAGCTATTGTCAAAAGAAGAAGTACAGGCAAAAACAGGAGCCTTATCTAAACGTATAACACTTATCTGGGACAGGGTTAGAAATAAGATTGCCCACATGGAGGAGAAGGCGGAAGGGATAATCACCTGCCAGGGATTGACTCCTCAACCTGTGCGGGCATATCGGCCCCCAGGGGGAAAAGGACCCGATTTGTCCGCAAATTTCCATGATCTTCCCTACTCTATAAAGATGGAAACAGCACTCGGTGCCATTTTATTCGAAATAATTCGTTCAGAAAGAGAGGGGTATTTAACACTGGCCATATCATCCCTTTGCCCAAAGGATATTTCAGATCAAACAGGGGTCCGTCTCTATAAGGGAGACGTACAGCGTGTTTCGGTATCCTTTACTCAGGGCAAGGCTATGTTCCATAGGCTCAAAGAAGGCAGTTATTATCTCGAATTTTTTGATAATGAAGGGCCTATCGAAAAGATCGGCCTTCCAATTTTGAAAGCCCAGGCACCATGAATTCCGAAACATATATACGGGAAAAAAATATTCTGGAGCTGATTTATCTTGAAACAGGAAAGATACGGATATATTTTTATCAGTCTTCTCACACAGGGCCCTTAAGAAACCGGATATGTGCCGAAATTGCCCAGGGAAAGGTTGAAAGGATCGTCGAGAGAATTAAAGAAGATCTGGATAGATTCAATAATTTCAAAACCGATCCTGAACATTTTAAGAATCTTAAGAGGTCCTGCCACCTTCTATATGATGAGCTTTTCAGCAGGGAGATAAAAGAAGCACTTCAGAAAACCTCCCTAAAACACCTTGAGCTTAAACTGGATGACCATCTCATGTATATTCCGTGGGAATGGCTTTTTGACGGGGAACAATTCCTCTGTGAGCAGTTTGCTATAGGAAGGCAGATACAGACCGAAGTGGACAAGAAAAACAGTGTATATAATTCACAATCCTTAAAGCCACCATTAAGCATGCTTATAATTACCGACCCTACCGAGGATCTGGCCATGGCCCAAAGGGAGGGGGAAGAAATCCAGAAATTATTAGGGGCGAACGGACAAGATCTGGAGCTCGGATTTTATTCAGGAGATCAAGTGGACACAGATTTCGTGCAAAAATACCTGCGCGATTATAATCTTGTCCACTATGCGGGACACATAATATACGAGCCGGACCAACCAGAAAAAAGTTGTTGGATTTTATCCGATGGCAGATTCAATTGTCGTGATATTGAAAAGATGGCCGGCGGCCAGAAGGCCATGCCCGCCCTTGTTTTCTGCAATGCCTGTAAATCAGCGGTAAGCGGCCAAAAGCCACGCTTTCTCAATGGAGGGCTGGTCGAATCCTTTCTAAAAGCCGGGGTGCAGTTCTATATCGGCACCTTTTGTGATACTTCGGATGAGTATGGCATGTATATGGGTAAAGGGTTCTACTATCATCTAATGACGGGCCATACAGTAGCAGAAGCTTTGCGGAAAGCAAGGTCCTCTTTTCAAAAAAGTTATGGCAAGGAGAGCCTCTCCTGGTTGAATTATGTACTTTATGGTGATCCCACCTCATATTTAATCAACAATACCCCAAGGGATAAAGGAAGCAGAAGCGAAAAAAAAGACAGTCGTGACCGGCCGCCAATTATTATAAATAAAGAGCCTGTGATTACCAGACGTCCTGTAAAAGTTTCACGGAAGGTCTCCGCCCTGAAGCCTTTCCTTATTGCCATTATCATACTGATGTGCCTGGGCGGGCTGTATTATATTATGGGAAAAGGAGGACTTTTAGGACGGAAAGGAGATAACCGGGGTGTCTCACTGACCCAGGAACAAAGGATAGAAATATTAAAGGACAGGATCAGAAAAATGCTCCTGCAACGGACTCAGGGAGGGATAGCTTCGGGTCCCGATATATCATCAAGGCCCTTTGTGCTTGTTGTGTTCAATATCTTTGATGAGAAAAAAGATGCTGCGCCCGGGTGGGCCGCTGCAATGCTTCAAGACCTCACCAGAAAGATCAGCATACGTTTTGTAAAAGATCCCCAAATCGAGCTTGGAGAGAGGAAGGCATTAGATAAGCTTTTAGAGGAAATGGACCTGGATCTTTCTGTTTTGCCCTGGACTAATCCGGAGGCCTCAAGCCTTTTCGGAAAGTTCCTCTATGCCAGGGCCATGCTCTTTCTCGATATCTGCAGGGAGCCTGAAGGGACTTTTCTTTACTCCAGGCTTGTTGACGTGGAAACAGGTCTCGTAAAATATGCGGATGATGACCTGAAGCTTATAAAAAGAGCCCCTGTCCATGATCTTGCAGAAAAGGTGTATCTTCGCACGCAAACGGTGATCAATGATATTTATCTGTAATTCTAATTTTGGTAGGGCAAATAACCTGTGGCTAGTGGGATTCAGAATCCGGCTTTTAAATTTCTTTCTGGTTCCTTCCACCTTGCTCCTTAAGCGCTCGAGTATAAACAAAATGTTTATTATAAGTATTGTAAGCGCATGATTGGCAATTAAGTATCGGAGGTCTAATAATATGTCAATGAAAGGATATTTTAAGATTTGGCATTTGGTTTTTATATCAACTTTTTGTTTCATCTTGATGCCTTTTATTTTTTCCCTCCCTATTCTTATTAATGGTTCGTTAGCCTTTGCGCAAGATACCCAAAATATAGTTCATTTGGGATTAGTAGGGCAATGGAATAATGATTATGGAGTTTTCAATGCAGTTAAAGTTTTAAAAGGCACAGAATTTAAGGATCATGATGACCCAAATGCAATTCTTGCCCTTTGTGCCACCTCTGAGGGTTTGTTGATTATCAATATTGATAGGTCATCTATGGCCTCTTTCATACCCCTTGGGTATTGTCAAGATTTAGAGATAGAGAGAGCAAATAATGGAGATACTCTTTACGTATATGTAGTTGGAGCTAATGACGGTCTTTATATTATAAGGGCGGATGATCCTAAAAAACCATTTTATGTAGCACAATGCTATCTTCCTGGTTCGGCCCATGGTGTGGACATATATGGCAACTATGCATATGTGGCTTGTGAAGAAGCCGGCATACAGGTAATTGATATAAGCAATCCGAAGTGCCCTAAAGTTATAGGAACTTGTGATACCCCTGGGTCTGCAAGATGTATGGTCATTAGTCAAAATGCCAAGTATGCATATGTAGCTGACTGGATGGCCGGCTTACAGGTGATTAATATCAACAACCCAACCCGCCCATATATTGTTGGAAATTGTGATACCCTTAGCTCCGCAGGATATGTGGCCATAGATCCGGATGGTGCATATGCTTATATTGCTTCTGAATGGAGTGGATTACAGGCAATAGATATAAGCAATCCGAAGCGGCCTAAGGTTATAGGAATTTGTAATACCCCTGGCTCTGCAGGATGTGTAGCCATAAGCGGCGAGTATGCATATGTGGCTGATGGGATGTATGGTATACAGGTAATTGATATTAGCAATCCGGATGACCCGTATATTATTAAAGCCTTTGATATCCCTCATTCTGAACCTGCTGCACCAACATCTTTAAGTATAGATAAAAAAGGTGAGTATGCTTATGTAATTTATGATTTAGAAGGTTTTAGATGCGGTTTACAGAAAATCAAAATAAGCAATCCGGAAGAGCCGTATAGTGTAAAAGTCTTTGATAATACCCCTGGTGAGGCATATGCAGTAGCTATTGGTGAAGAGGGTAAATATGCATATGTGGCCGATTGGACCAGTGGCCTGCAAGTAATAGATATCAGCAGTCCGAACGGGTTATACAATGTTGGTTCCTGTATCACACCGGACTATGCAGGGGATGTAGCCATAGAGGGTGAATATGCATATGTAGTTACTAAAAACAGTCTGCAGATAATCAATATAAGCAATCCAATGGAGCCCTATGTTAAGGGAAACTGGGTTTCCACCGGGAATGATGAGGGTGTGGCCATAGACATAACAGATGATTATGCCTGTATAGCTTATCAATTCAGCGGAATACAAATAATTAATATTAAAGATCCGAGCGAGCCGTATATAGAGGGAAACTGTGATACCCCCGGCCGTGCAAGTGATGTTGTTATCAGAGGCAGCTATTTGTATGTGGCCGACGGGCCTAACGGTATACAGGTAATCAACATCAGTGATCCGGGCGAGCCGTATATCGAGGGAAATTGCGATACACCCGGGTATGCAGATGGAATAGACCTATGTGATAACTATGCGTATATATTTGAATATGACGGCAGCATACAGGTAATAGATATAAGTGATCCGGGCAACCCGAATATTATCAGATCACTGAATATGCCCGACCTGGTGATCAAAGATGGCGATTGTCTTATTGGGAGAAAGGGTGTGGTCATAGACAAAAAGGGTGAATATGCTTATATGGGTAGCTGGATTAATGGATTAGAAAAACACAAGATAAATTTCGGCCCTTCTCAAAAAGGTAATCTGATTCTTGTCGCAGGAGGAGCGGCAGGTGCTGAGAACACCCTCTGGCCTGCTACTGAAGCCCAGGCAAATTATGTATTTAATAAATTTATGAATGCCGGGTATGAAATATACGACATCTGGTATCAAAATCCCGTTTTTTTTCAGGACACTGATGGGGATGGTGCTATGAACCAATTAGTAGTGGATGATAATACCCCAACTAAGGAAGAGTTTCAGGTTGATGCCATCGATTGGGCGATAGAGGCAGCAAATACCGGCCCTCTATGCATCTGCCTTATAGGCCACGGAGCCGAAGACCGCTTTCAGATCATGCCCGGTCAAGTGATAACTGCCAATGAGTTAAGGCATTGTATTGAAAGATTTCAGGATGACACCAATCGACAGGTAGTGGTCATCATTGAATCAGCGGCTTCCGGCACATTTATAAATGATCTTATAAATGATAACAATAATGATATTACAATCGTCACCTCAACAGGTGACGGGTCTTCTTATATTAAACCTGTTTTCATAAATTCCAATACACTTTACAACTCCTTTACCACTGTCTTTATAGATGTCTTGGCCCCAAATCTTGATACCGACAAAATTCCAGAAAACTTTCCTTGTATTATTAATGAGCTCCTTAATGAGGCATTTATTTATACCAGAAATCAATTGGAGAGTTGGGCCCATAAAGGTCCGCCCTTTGCAGACCAGGCTTCACAGATGGCCTCATCAAAAGATATATTTTCTTCCTTAAATTTCTCCAATGACACAAAAACCCCCTTGGAAGATCTTTTTATCCGTCAAAATATCCCCTGCAAGCTTGCCATTATCGGACAAGACCCTAATAATACCTATATCCCTTTGTCCAATGATAATATCGCCAATCATATTAGCTTTTTTTCTTCCAATACCGATATGCTTGATCCCAATGAAGATATGCAAACAACAACAGATCCTAACGGTATTTTCTGGTATACCCTCACCCCAAACAAAAATGGACGCTGCACTCTCATTGCCCATATCGATTCACCAACAAACCATCCCAACCTCCACCTTTCGGCCAAACTCAATGTTGAAGTAGCCGTTGATGATCCAGGTTTTTTCCGGGATAAGGAGAGGATGGCGATAATAGCAGCCGGATATAAGGGGACAGGTGACTACCTTTTTGACAGCACCAATACTATTGCCAACCATGCCTATAAAACCCTTCTAGCTATGGGATATACAAAGGAGGAGATCTATTATTATAATCCCTATTTTCTTCAGGACCTGGATAATAACGAAAAATTCGATGAAATTGACGGTTATCCCAAGATAGATATATTTGATTCGAATGCAGCCCCTGACACCTTTCCTTTAGCTGAACTAAATTTATCAGGGGGCAGGATTGGAGAATTGTTTCTCTTTTTGGTTGATCATGGGGGTAAGGGGACATATTGCCTTAACCCCACTGAATCCCTCACATCTTATTATTTAATAGATCAAATAGAAGCCATTGCAGACAAGGTTGATGATAAAATCATCTTCCTTTATGATGCCTGCCACTCAGGCAGCTTTCTGAGCGAGATAGAAAAACGAGAAGCGGAAGATCCTAATTACATCCTGTCAAAGAAACTCATCACCATTAGCAGCACAGATCCAAACCAAACAGCCTATTATCTCAATAAAGGCATAATTTCCTTTGCCTATCCCTTTTTTGATGAATGGTTTTTAACCCACAGTCTCACCGCTGCCCTTGATTATGCAAAAGGTTCACTCTTAGGGGATCAAACACCCCAAGTCTCTGATCCGGATTTAGCCGCCCAATGGGACCAGAATAGCATTTACTTTGTTGATGAAAGCAGGCCTTTTATAGATGAGGTTCAAGCATCACGGATTAACGGGACTTTATACATCTCGGCCTATGTTTTTTCCCTTACCGGGATCGATCAGGTCTGGGCCGTAGTGGAAGACGATCAGAAGACCGTGACAAGCGCATACGGGCAGGCCATCACCGAGGCTTTGGAATTCTCTCTTTCTTCTGATCCCGATGACGGATATTCCAATCCTTTTGAAGGATATTACAAACTCTACCCCCCTGTCCCTGATCCTTGCCCCAATGAGACAAGCTACCTTATTACCATCTATGCCAAGGATAAAAGTAAAAGATCGAAGACAGCCTTTTATAAAACAGCCATTGGCAACCCTATTCAAAACAGGACAAAGGCACTGATCATCGCCAGTGCCCCAAACTTTTTCCAGGGATCTGCGCACGGGGAGGATGAAGAGCTTAAGGCCCAGGTCAAACGGGCAGAGGCCATTTTGGAGTACAAGGGGCTGGTGAAAACAGATAAAAATTTTGAGCATGGAGATCTCATAACCATTAGTGGTGAGGATATTGACAGCCTGGATGAATTGCCGGTTATCTCATCCCTGGCCGAAGATCAAACCCTCTTCGTTTATCTGATCGGCAAGGTAGAACTAAGGGGAGATACTACCCCCTATTTTAGAATTAATCAAACCCTCGCTCTTGATCCGAATGAATTTTCTGCCCGCATGCCTCAAGATCCCAATCAGCGTCTTCTCATTCTTATGGATGCCCCCTATGCAGACCGATATCTTGAGAGAATTGATCCTGATCGTCAACATAAAAACTGGGCACGGATTGCCTCTACTGACCAAGATTACCTTTTTTTTACTATAAAGGATATAAAGGACCAAGAAAAACTCTTCCCCTGTTTTTCCAGCTTTTTTTTCCGCATGGTGCTCTCCGGGGCAACGGTTGCCCAAACCTTCCGTATGGCCCAAAATGCCGTCTCCATTACCAGGCAAGGGCCGGATCTCTTTTTGCCTGAAGATATCCAAGATTATCAAACCATTGCCCGGCACCTAAACTATCACCTGGGCTGGTTCCATGGGGAGGATTCCTCCCTTCTCCTTGACTGCAAAGCACTGGCCGAGGATGCAAACTACACGCTTTCCTTTACCACACCTCCTGATGCAAATATTACCAGAGTCTGGGCTGTTTTAGCTGCGTCACCTGCTGCAGATGTCCATCAGGAATTATATATTGTGGATTTTGATACAAATGATGCAGCACACAGTGTTTCTGAAACCTTATATCAAACGGAGATATCCTCAGGACAAAAATATTATAAAGCCCATTTCCATGTTGAGGGGCAAATGGAAGGCGATGATGCCGGTAAAAACATACCTGAATGGCGGGAGGTCCCTGTTATATATTCAAATAGTGAAGAGATAATCGGAGATGACGAATTTGAAGCGGGAGAGGATCCCAATAGTCCAATTGCGATCCTCTTTGACCCAAACCCAAATAGAGAAATCTTTGCCAATGCCCCGCCTACACGCCGCACCTTTTACTGTGAAGAGTGTGAGCCTGGCGGAATGTGCACTGACTGTGACTGGATGTATTTTTATGCACGTGAAGGTCATATCTATGATATCTATGCACAAGACCTTTCAGCGAAATACTTTATTCAGATAGCCCTATATGACCCTAATATGTACCTTATCCCCCAGGATCCGAATAAGCCTGACGGCCCTTTTCTCATAGATGAAGATTTCCTTACCTTTATGTGTAAAGAAAGCGGGTATTATCTTGTTGAGACACGGCTTGTATCAAGCTATCCGTCAGGAGGTGTTGAATATATCCTCTCTGTCACTGATCCTCAGGCGGGGGAAAAAGTACCCAGCATAGTTTATGTCATTGATCCTTGTACGGCACGATTATTTGATCTTTCAGTCCGAATAAAGATTGACGATAAATACTACATTATGCCCTGTATTTCTGAGTTTGTTTATCCTGATACCTACCTGTTTTATTTTAATGACAGCGAACCCCATGATAAAGTCACTATTGAGGTGTATGATAAAAGCGGGGTAATTCAAGATCCAAACGAGGTGGACTTTATGGAGAGTAGTACAAATGAAAAAACTATTGTTCTGCCAGGGGATGACTGCGATCCCAATAGATGGCATCCTCCTGAGCTCACCTATGAAGAGTGGGCAAACAACTGGAAGATTATCATAGATCCAAATGCTAATCCTTTCCCAGAAGGGGATAATGATCCCAATCTGCCGCGAGAAGGGGATTATGAAGGGGATGGGATAATTAATTTTATGGAATATCACCTTGCCACGTCTCCTATTAATCATACAGTATCTCTCCCTTTGTACAAAGGAGTAAATATTTATTATCTTCCTGAAATCTATGAAGTAAATCCCATTGTCACACCTGGCACTGTGCTCCTAAAACCCTACTATGCATATGATCAAGACAAAGATGCCTGGTACTATTGTGATCCTAATAAGCATTTCCAGAAAATTTGTTATTATTATGATCCAAATGAAAATATCTGGGTGGAAGAGAGCAACTGCTCTGTTTTTTCTCTTGGCTTGGTCATGCACACCTTCAATGCCATAAAGGCTGAAATAGGTGGAGAATTCTATCTTTCCCTTCTGGATACCTTGTCCCCCATCTTGTATCTAAAAGGATTTTCATGCCCCTGGTCTTGTGATGGAATAAATTCATCTCACTGTTGTGGAGAAGAACTTTTCAACCCTGATGAATTTACCCATGGGAAAGAGATCAAAAAAGTGCTCACAAACATCGGACAGATTGAGACAATCAGTTGTCCCAATGAAAAGACAGGCAGAGTCAACTCAACCTATCGGTTTTTTGGAAAAAGTGCCAGTGACAATTTAAATGTCAAACCAGGTGCTATTTATATTATTTACAAAAAAGCTGATGCGCTATGAGAGTTATCAAGTTTGTTTTTTTTCTTGGTTTTTCTTTTTTTCTTTTTGGATTTGTTCACACTGCTCAGGCCAAGATATTTATCTGGAGAATAGGGAAGCCTGATAATAATATTAAGGGAAATGAATTTTCCTGGCCTGAAACAAAGGTTATAGATTATATAGTGCCCCAAAATTGGGAAGACCTTTTCAATGATGATAATCCGGATTGGAGCGGATTTCCACGCCATCTGTATACCTCCTTGGACAATGGAAACAGTGATGATCAGGAAAGACTGCAAGAGGTAACCATAAATTATGCCTATCCCTCTGATCAGTATAATCCGGTTTTAGTAGTTAGAGCCGAAACATCAGATGCTGATCCGAATGTCTACTTTGCCCTTGAGATAATGAAGTTCGATAAAAAAATCCATATTGATCTAAAGCGGATGAATAACAAATATAGGTTCATTAATTATGAATTCCCCTTGGGGCTTATCAAAGCCGGGGACATTATTGAAAAGAATGAAATTGTTATCAGGTGCTACGGCCCGCCCCAGGGTTACATAGTGTTTGATGCCCTCTACCTCTATTATGATAATACTGACACTGACCAGGATGGTGTATGGGACAGTGATGAAGGTGTTGCCAAATCAGATCCGCGTACTGCCTCTCTCCCAAAGATTGGCCGAGATCCAGCCTATAGAAAAATTTTTACGCTTCATATCCATGAACCGGAAGGGACAACCCCTTATTTTCGAAATGTACGCTTCGTTGATCCAAATACTTTGACAATCCCTGAGCATCTTAAGTCCGGGTATTATTTTCCTTACGGCTTTTTAGGATTTCAGGTTGATGAGGTTGATTCGGAGGGTCAGGTTTCACTCCGGATTGCCTATGAATATACCTATAAAGACATCTATCAGCTTGAAAATGGGTTTTCTCCGTATCTTTGTTGCTTTGCCTATCATGATTCTAAAGACTGGCGAGAAATGGATTTTTCCTTTGTTGACGGAAATAGTATCAGACTAAAGTTAAGGGACGGAAATATTGAAGATTATGATGGAAGCAATCCTGAGAGTATTGATACAATTATTGCCTTTGCCTATCCTCAAGAGCTTGAGGTAACAGTGGAGAAAAGGGGTTGTTTCCTTCAAAGTATATTATTTTGGAGATAGATGATAAGAAAAATGCAGGGCCATTTTCCTTTGCCTATAAAAACAAAAAAAATTGTTATTTTGATGTTTTTGGTGTCTGTCATTTTGCCTCAGGGAATTTATGCTGATTATCCTGATATGGACATGCAGGCCACTCCCAATCCTGTGGGCTCCGGAGCAAGGGCCATGGGCATGGGCGGGGCTTTCATTGGTGTTGCCGATGACGCAACCGCAGCCTCATGGAACCCGGCGGGGTTGCTTCAATTAAGACAACCTGAGATATCCTAGTTCAAGTCCATAAAGAGCAAGATTCCACTAATCTTTCAGGAAGCCTGGTGGATTTCGAGACCGGTGTGATTTTAGCAACCAAAGATGTTTTTGAGGAAATTCAGCCACACGGCATCTCCGAACATGCCTGGAGTGAAGGGGCAAGTGCCCATATGTCACAGATGTAAGGATCAGAAATCAGGATATAAAAAATATTATAGCTGAAAAATCTTCCTGGGCATTTGTTTAAAGCCCTCTTTTCCGTCTGATCGAACCAATAAGCCGCTTAATAAGCCACCAGCCGATAAGAATCGTATAATACATAATGGCAAATATCCCTGTAAGTAAAATAATACGGTAATTCCGGTAACGGCCCCTTGAGGTTATAATAAAGAAAATGATTCCAAACACGAAAATAATTATCCCCAGGCTTAGAAGAATCCCCCTCAGCCATCCTCTTTTCTTTGGCTGGGCTTTCATCTCCGGCGAAGGTGTCTCCGAAGATGGCGCCTCCGGAGAAGGTGTCTCAGCAGAAGGCGTCTCGGGAGAAGGTGTCTCGGGAGGAGGAGCCTCCTGTGAAGTTGTCTTTAACGGCACCTCCTTCTTAAGGGTGTGAGGTTTTTCCTCCTTTGTTAAACCGGTAAACCAACAGGCCCTTTGATGTATGACAACACACAGTCCTGCCAGAAGGATAAAAAATGCCAGCATGAAATGGCAGGTAAAAAAAGCCGCAATAACAAATCCGGCCAGGATAAGAGGGGTGAGTGAGGCGTTAAACATTTTGCCTGTTATGAGCTTTATTTTAGTGAAGCCGTTCCCGATATAATGAGAGGCCCTTTGTAAATATTCACCAAGGCCGTACAACCTTTTTCGCAAAGCGAACAATATGCATATTACGAGCAAAAGGATGAACCAGCCAATGACGCTCATTATCCATTCCCTTGTATAGACCATGTTAATTACCAATGGCTCCTGACGAACCACGGTTTTCGCGAAACGATACAACTGTCCTGATACAGGTATGGAGATGGGAATGGACATGACTGCGGTATCATAGCCGGAAGCAATCCTTTCAGTGTCTGGAGAGATTGGAGTCGTGGGCTTTTGCGGTTCCGGCATCTTTTCCTGCCGGGGGATGAAGCCCCTCTCTATCGCCTGCTGCCTCATCATGTCTTTTCTGCTTGCCTTAAACTTATGAAAACCGGCCTTCTCTTCTTCCTTTAAAGACCATTCCTTTTTATCTTCCCCTTCTATCGCCTGACCCTCTTCATCGAAAAATTCCGCAGGCTGTTCTAGCGTACCTTCCGGTATCACAGAATACAATCTATGGGAACGCTTAAAGGCCGGATAAGAGCATCCCATGACAGGCCTTATCCCCCTTGCCAGCCGTTCCTTCTCCAGGGTCCCGCTGAAATAAAGAAAGTCATAATCCTTTGGCAGGTAAAGGGACCATAGGATCTTACTCACCATGATCTCAGTCATACCGGGGAGCGAAACGGATCTTTGCCCGTAAGCTGTAAATGGGCCTGTTTTCTGATAATAGACGATTTCGACCTTGAAGGGCCTGAGCCTCTGCCCTTCTTCAATGGAGCGGATGAGGGGAATATATAACAGGTCTTCTTCCCGGGCAGGCTCTGAAGGTTTGTCACCCACAAATACGCTCCACAGTTCCGCATCTTCAGGCAACCGGATCTTCAGGAATTGCTTCAACTGATTCCTGACCTCATAGATGATCCGGTGTACTATCTTCCCATCTTCTGTAAAAAAACTAACGGCATTGGCGGCATCAATAACAGCCATTGTTACCGGGACTTTGGGATGTCGCTGGATATCCAATTCAAGACTATATGGATGATTGAGGTATTTGAAGCCAAAGATAAGGGGTTTTAAAGACCTTTCGAATAAATTTTTGGGTAGTTTCTGAACGGCAATTTTCTCCAAACCTTCATGTTTGACAATGTTCACCTCTGCACTGCTTTTTAGCTCCAATCCCAGATAACCGATATCTTTCACGGCATTTAAAACCTGC
>JBLIRS010000090.1:0-11015 GCA_049472415.1 bacterium
TAACCTGAAATTTCTACCAGTGCAAAAAACCGGCAGACTTGATGATGTAATCATAAGCCAGACAAGTTCGAAATCCTTATGACTTGCAGATGGATACTGGAAAATATAGGGGTTCCAGCGTAATAGCAGTATTGGAAAGAATCATGGGGTCCAAAAAGCTAAAGGTTAATTTGGGAATACTTGAACCAATAAGTTTTTCAAATTGCATATGGCAGTCATAATGATATTCTAATTCCTATACGCGAAGATATTGGAAAGAAGTGAAAAACCACTGTGAAATGCAGAATAATGCTGCAATAGAAAAGAAAACAAAAGCCGAAAAATTATAAACCTACTGTTTTTTGGCTATACTTAAATCTCGAAGACAAGCCCTTTGAAAATCTCCCCGTTTTCTAAGCAAGTAGTCTTCTGGTCATAATGAGCTTCTCAATCTTTGTGGTTCCTTCATAAATCTCTATTACCTTAGCATCCCTATAAAGTGTCTGAACCTTATAGTCGGACAGATAGCCGGACAAGTCGTTATCGTTATCAGATCCGATTTGCTGATGTTGGTCTCCATTGTGAATAAGGGCCTTTCCATTTTCTTTGAGGAAGAGTTATAGGTCGGTTTAGATCTCGAAGCAGTCAAAACGAAAAAGGGGCAAACCGGCAATTTTGGTTTGTTCAGCATCCGGGAGTGAATGGCCGATCTGGGCGGTTCATTTGATATTGAGTCCGTGAAAGTAAATAAATTACAAGTAAAAAATAAAATAACAGGTTGAAATATTTATAATAAATATTCATTTTAAATTTGCATGCCAACCGCTCACGCTTTGGGCTTCGAACTAGGGCCGGCCGCTTGGCTGGGCTCGAAAAGCTCTAAAAATCGGTGAAACTTAAGTTAATATATTTTTTTCTTGACATTGATATTATACTGATATATGAGTTTTACAGTAAAACCTCGAAAGGGTAGCTCGAATGGTTACCCTAAAATGATTATACTACTTTTTTTTCATAGTTCGAGTTGATCCATGGTATTATCTTTTTTAAACTACCATCTCAAGTACTTCCTGATCTGCTCATCATCCAAACCTATTGTGCCGACACAATATTCTTTTACCAAAAAATGCCTTCCCCAGTACCGTTTCTTCAGTTCACTATATATATCGAATATCTTGATGGCGCTCTTCCATTTCAGAAACCCCACCACTTCTGAAATAGCGTACTTCGGGGGAAACCTCGCCACAATGATGGCGATCAAGCCCAGTATATTTTTTGGGCGTTGCCGGCCATTTATCGCCTCGCTGATCACCATAAAGTTGTCATGTATAAGGAAATTTACATCGGGGCAGATTGCTCTGATATTTTTATTAAACGATTTTTATAAGGTAGTTAATGAAGTCAACAGGAGGGAAGGTGATTGAAAACTGCGTCGATTGACTTTTGAAGATCGAGCTTATGATAAGCCCGGTAATACTCTCGCCTGTTAAATTAACTCTACGATAGCGTAAGTTATTGATTTCTTTTATATTTACGAATTATCCTTAAACATAAAAAACTAACTAGGAAAACTATTAATTTTTCCATAAGGAGGTTATCTTGAAAATTTCAAATCCCGATGGAATTGATAATCAAAAAAAAGAAATAGATTATTTAAATCTTCATAAGGCACTTTGTGTGGTAGATGGCCACTCTGATTTAATGATAGATATACACAGGCGGCATCTGAAAGGGGAGAAAGCCGTATTTTTGAATAAATATGCCGAAGAACTAAAAAAAGGTGGTGTTAATGTCATTATATTAAGCACTGGAGGTGATAGTCGACTTCAAAATTATAACTCCGATGATCCTCTTTGGGTAGCTTTAAGAAGAATACATTGCGTATATAGGGAAAATGAAGAGAGTCAAGAAGTAATTTCTCTTTGCACCTGTTTCAAAGAATTACAGAAAGCTCTCGCAGCAAATAAAATAGCAGTTTTTATGATGATAGAGGGAGCCAAACCATTAAGAGACGACATTGCTATGGTAGAATTATACTATCGATTGGGAGTAAGGTCTATTACACTCACATGGAATGGAAGAAATTTAGTTGGAGACGGATGCGGAGAGTGGGAGACAAATGGAAGGTTGACAAGTTTTGGCAAGAAAGTTGTCAGAGAGATGAACAGACTTGGAATGCTAGTTGATGTTGCTCATGCATCGGAATCAACTTTTTATTCAGTCGCGGAAACCTCTGATTCTCCATTTATAGTTTCTCATGCTAACGCTAAAGCCTTGTGTAACCATAAACGTAACTTGAGCGACGAACAGATCAAAATGGTAGCTGAAAAAAAGGGAATCATAGGTATTTGTCATTACCCTGACTTTCTAGATTTAGAAAAGCCATCACTTAACAAATTACTTGATCATATAGATTATATTGTTGATATCATTGGAATAGATTCAATTGGTTTGGGGCCCGATTTTTTTGACTATGTCCTTGACATTTCTCCAGGCATATTAAAGAGCCAAGGAGGCGAAGGAGGGGGATATAAAAATTTTTTATTACCAGATGAAATTAAGGATGTAACAACTTTACCGAACTTGACACGAGGCCTTTTACAGAGGGGTTACTCCAAAAACCATATAGAAAAAATTTTAGGTGGTAACTTGATACGTCTTTATAAGGAAGTTGTTGGATAATAAAAGTTCGCGTAATTCTTAATTTCGGTTAGCAATATTGATGGATTAGTAAAGAGTCAATCCAATATAAAAGAAAATTTAAAAAAAGCAAGCTGATGCGACTTACCAGATGAACATAATAATTATAAGCCAAAGAAAAAACATTGCGACAAAACGCTAAGCGAGCGTACAGTACAAATTTAATTGGACTTTCCCAAGTATGGATACCGCCGAGTGAACCAACAACTTCTACGCGAAGAATTGTGGATCAATCACAAAAAAATCTACCGCATTATGCGTGAGAAAGGCTGGCTATGTCGGTTACTGAAGAAAAAGTGGATTTGTACAACCGACAGCAATCAAAAATTCGCAGTTTGCGATAACCTAATCAAAGACTTGAAAGTAGATGGAATCACCCAGTTTTGGGTGATTGATATCACCTACATCCATATCCTGATATGCTTTATTTATTTATCGGTTATCCTGTATGTTTTCTCACATAAAACAATTAAATATACCATCTCACGCAGATTATATACACAGCTGATATTACTCGTGTTAGGATTGCTATTGGAATTAAAACCCGCCGCTAGGCTATAAATATCATTCAGATCGCGGCGTTCATATGACTCTAAGGACTATGTTAAAGAGCTTGAATTTTACCATTTTCAAATCAGCATTAGTCGGGACAGAAACCTCTCCGATAATGCCTCTTCGGAAACTTTTATTAAAAACTTAAACTCCGAGGAAGTGCATCTTTGGGACTACCGAACGATGGAAAATTTTGAAAGACGGATCAGATTTTCTCTTTTAATGAAAATGTTTACAATCAGAAGCGACTGAATTCATCTTTTGTTTATTGGTCTCCAACTAAGCATGAATTATTATTGGAATCAACCACTAATCCCTGTCAAAGCATTCTGATCACCTTGCGCTGATTTAATCAGTTTCAGGGGGGCTGCAACAATTGTTTTTTTAAACACAAAGATTGGATATTGGATCCAATCAACACATCATTTAATTTTATAAAAAGGAGAGGGAGAATGGAAAGTAAAATAATTATTGATGGAAAAATGGTTGACAGAAGAACATTTCTAAAAATGTGCGGTGCTTCGACCGGAGCATTGTTATTAGCCACTTCTTTCCCAAAAATAATAGAAGCGACTTCAGGAAAAGGAGAGTATCCATTTGAAAAGATAACAATTGCTCGTGGTGATCCTGGTAATTTAGATACCGCTATTAGCATGAACAGAAATGCTCTTATGATGTATGAGCATTTATACGATCGTCTAGTTTATAGGGATCTGAAAATGAAGTTAATTCCGCAATTAGCGACTGAGTGGAATGTCATTAATGAAAATACTTGGCGTTTTAAATTGAGGGAAGGAGTTAGGTTTCATGATGGGACTGAATTCGATGCAGAAGATATGAAATTTTCCATGGACAGAATCATGGATCCAAAAGTTGCTTCTCCTCAATTAGCAAGTTTCAGGGGTATTCAAGAAGCCGTAGTGGTAAATAAAAGAACTATTGATTTAAAATTTGATTCTTTACCTATAATCTGTCCTGCCCAGCTTTATTTATCTGGGTGGCCGATTTCTAAAGAATTTTTTTATGGCAAAGACATGGATTTTTTTTCAACCAATGCCTGTGGCACCGGAATGTACAAACTCGTTGAATGGGTAAGAGGGGATAAGCTGGTAATGGAGGCTTTTGATGATTATTGGGGCGAGCCAAAAGCTCCATCTAAATACTTAATATGGAGATTTATTGGAGAATCTTCAACAAGAGTATCAGCTCTAAAAACAGGAGATATCGATATCGCAGCATTTGTCCCACCCGAAGAAATATCAGTTTTAGAGAAAAACCCCGACACCAAAATTGCCCATGCACCAACTTCCAGAATTATTTATATATATCTAAGAACTGATCGTGATACGCCACTAAAGAACAAAAAAGTAAGACAAGCATTCAACTATGCGGTCGATAAAGAAGCGATCTCCAAATCAATAGGTCTTGGTTACTTGGTTCCTCTGCCTGGCCAACCAGGAACATCTTTCCATTTCGGAACAAACCCAAATATCAAAGCATATCCCTATGATCCACAAAAAGCTAAGCAACTATTGAAAGAAGCAGGTTATCCAAATGGTTTTAAGGTTAGTTTTGGATCTTTCATAGGTAGGGTTCTCAAACCTGAAGAAACAGCAACAGCTGTCGCCGGATACTTAAGGGAGATAGGGATAGAGGTTCAACATGAAATATCGGCATTTTCTGTCTTTTATTCTAAATGGCAAAAAAAGGATCCTCCATGGGATATGGCGATGATGTCATGGGGAGGATACAGCACTTTTGATCCTGAGGGTACATTTCCTTATATTATAGAAAGTGGTGGACCTCAATCACATTACAGCAATAAAGAGGTAGATTCTTTAATCGCGCAAGCGAGGGTTGAAAAAAATATAGGAAAAAGGGAAAAACTATATTTTAAATGTATGGAAATACTTCATGATGATCCTCCAATGATTTACCTCACCGCAAATGCTGAAATACATGGATATAGGTCGAGGCTTAATTTCAAAGCGCGAGCAGATGGAATAATGTCTGCGAGAATGATCACCAAACCGTAAACAAAATTTTCTCCATTTCGTTCCCAAGGAATTCCATATCTCTGCGGGAGTTCCTTGGGCCTGAAAAATTCGGCAGTGCCATTTAATCATTGTTAGCAAAATGGGTATTTCAGTATGTCGCCTATGGGACAAACCCGGTCAACCAATCTCACAGCCATGCCAGGCGTCCTGTTGGTGCGGGAACCCTTTGCATCCTTCATGGCTAAGCTGCGGTGAGGTCGCGAAAAATTTAATAGGGGATAATCAGATCGTTTATAAAGTTCTACAGTCCTCCAGAGATCGTTGCCCAATGAAGAAATTGATTATCAACTTTGATTCCGGATCGATTGAGGCCCAGATCCAGTGTCGGCCATATTCTTTTTCGAAATCTTCTTCGGAAAGAGATTTCTTTTTTTTAAAAATGCCCAGAGCTCATCCAGCTGGCATTGATTCAGGGACAGATCCCGTATTAATTTTGAGAGCACCTTCTTGCAGTGCTCACCGCTTTTATGACGACACGGTTAACGGCATCTTTGTCATACGACAAAATTCTGGCTGTCCATCGAATACTGTTATATTCGGCAATGGCCAAGATTATTCGCTGTATGTCTTGCCTGCTAAAATTCGAGTGGATAAAGACGGTGCCATAGTTTTCGGAAAACCTATGATTACAAGTTTTGCAACGAAGCAGCAGTGTCCTGCGTTTCCCATATCTTGTACTAGTCGTTATGTTACCCCATCCCCTAATTCCATAGTCGGGGCACTTTTCATTCGGGCAGAAGAAATAATCAAATTCTCCCATAATGTCCTCCTCTCTCTCAGAGTGAGCCGATTGTACCTGAACGGAGAAAGAATGGTAAGAAAAATTTAACAATGATAGGTGACACTACCCAAAATTCAATTATAAGAAAAAGTAGTAATTTGTTTTCATAACAAGAGGAAAAGTGGCGGCATATATTATTAAAAGAATTTTTCATGGATTATTAGTTCTTGTTGGAGTCTCCATCGTTGTTTTTATCCTTCTCTACATAGGACCTGGTGATCCCGCTCGAATGTTGGCTTCAGAGGTGGCTACCGAGGAAAACATTCAACAGTTTCGAATACGATTTGGTTTAGATCAACCTTTACACATTCAGTATTTGCGTTTTATTAAGGATATATTTGAAGGAAACATGGGCGTTTCATATTTTTTTCGGCAGCCTGTAACAAAAGTTATAAGAGAAAGGATTGGAGCAACGGTCGAGCTAGCTATCGCAGCAAGTTTTGTTACCATTTTTTTAGCGATACCGCTGGGTATTTTATCGGCCACACACAGAAAAACGTTATTAGATCTGTTTGCAAACATAATAGCCTTGTTCGGGTTAAGTACTCCTATTTTTTGGGTTGGAATTATGTTTATTCTTATTTTTTCAGTTTCTTTAGATTGGCTCCCTGTTTTTGGAAGGGGAGAACCTATTTTGAATACCTTTTTATTGATTTTCGAAAATGGTGACTTTATGCCACTTATCGATAGCATAAAACATCTAATACTTCCAAGTTTAACACTTGGATCCTATTATACTGCAAGGGTTATGAGATTGACGAGAAACCAAATGCTGGAAATCCTCAATGAAGCTTACATACAAACGGCTAAGGCCAAAGGGCTACCTCGTTGGATTGTTCTCTACAAACACACTCTTCGTAATGCTTTAATACCGATAGTCACCGTTCTAGGATTACAATTTGGAACACTACTAGGGGGGGCAGTTATAAGCGAAGCTGTTTTTGCTTGGCCAGGTTTAGGAAGACTCTTTATTCAAGCAATATCTCATTGGGATTTCCCCCTTATTCGGGTTGAAATTCTTTTGATTTCATTCACGTTTGTCACAATTAATCTTTGCGTTGATATCTTATATTCATTTATAAATCCAAGAATTAAGTATGATTGATTACATTCAAGATCTAAAAAAAAATCTTAAGCGTAATCCTACGGCTAAAATAGGATTATGTATTGTTTTGTTAGTATTTTTAACAATGTTATTTGCCCCTATAATTGCCCCTTATGACCCAGAAAAAATATCTATAAAAGACAGGTTAAAACCACCCCTAGGATTTAAAGGTGGCTCTAGTGAACATCTATTAGGTACTGATGGAAACGGAAGGGATATTTTAAGTAGGATCATCTATGGTTCTCGAGTCTCAATGACTATTGGAATACTTTGTTCGTTTTTGTCTGCGGCCTTTGGTACATTAATGGGTATGCTCGCTGGGTATTACAGTGGCAGGGTTGATAGCATTATTATGAGGGTAGGTGATACATTACTTGCCTTTCCTGCAATTGTCCTTGGAATCATCATTGTAGCTGTAGTAGGACAAGGTATGGTAAGCGTTATATTTGCATTATCAACCTACATGTGGGTTTGGTTTGCACGTACTGTAAGGGGAGAAGTTCTATATATCAAAGAGATTGAATACATTGAGGCTAGTAAGGCATGTGGCGCTAGTAATTTCCGTATAATTTTCACCCATATTTTACCAAATTGCATCAGCGTAACTATTGTTCTTGCAAGCATGCAGATAGGACATGTAGTTATTCTAGAGACAGCCTTAAGTTTTTTTGGCATGAGTGGACTTAAAGCATCTTGGGGTTACGATATAGCCCTGGGAAGAGTGTATCTTGACACAGCCTGGTGGGCCTGTACCATTCCAGGGCTAGCCTGTTTCTTTTCAGTTATGGGGTTCAATATGGTAGGGGATTGGATAAGAGATAGTTTAGATCCTAAATGTTATTAACCAGCGTTTAAAAATTGCTCTTTTTGTAATCAAACTATACCGTCAAATTATATCGCCAGCAACAAAAAAATATAACATTTATTGATCAGTAAGTTATTAGTTTTCGTAATGCTCGATAACTCAAAGATTATTTTTATGCTGTGGTATAAAACATAATACTCTTCCGTTCTTGGTTCAGCAAAAGTTTAGAAATGAAAGATATATTGCTTAATATACAAGGATTAAAAACATATTTTATTCAACCAGAAGGAGTTTGTAAGGCAGTAGATGATATAAGTTTTTATCTATCTAAAGGTGAGTCTCTTGGTATAATTGGTGAGTCAGGATCAGGGAAGAGTGTAACAGTTCTTTCAATCTTAAAGTTGATACCTAGTCCTCCAGGCAAAATTATTGATGGAAAAATAATTTTTCAGGGAGAGAATATAATTAATTTTACTGAAAAAAAGATGGAAAAAATCAGGGGAAATAAGATTTCAATGGTGTTCCAAGAACCAATGACATCTCTAAATCCTGTTTTTACCATAGGTCACCAGATTGGAGAAGCAATAAAATTACATCAGGAAATTAAAAGAAAAGCTGTGGAAGAAAAGACAATAGAAATGCTGAAAATAGTCAATATTCCTGATCCGGGAAGTAGCATAAAAAGATACCCCCATGAGATTAGTGGAGGAATGAGACAAAGAGTAATGATCGCTATGGCGCTTTCTTGCAATCCTGCAATTTTGATCGCCGATGAACCTACTACCGCTTTGGATGTCACCATCCAAGCACAGATCTTAGATCTCATGTTACGCTTGAAAGAAGAATTCGGCATGTCTATTATTCTTATAACACATGATTTTGGTGTTATAGCTGAAACGGTTAAAAGAGTAATAGTTATGTATGGGGGTAAGATTGTAGAGGAAGCTGATACAAATACTATTTTAGAAAATCCAAAACATCCATATACTCAAGGATTATTGAGAGCAATTCCAAGCCTCAGCACTAAAGGCGGAGCCGAAAAAAAGAGATTGTATGAGATACCTGGACTAGTTCCTGTAGGTTATGCTTTACCTTCAGGTTGTAAGTTCTCAACTAGGTGTGAATATGCGGCTGACATATGTTTTGAAAAAGAACCACCGCTCATGGAAAGTGATAAAAAGCATTTATGTAGGTGTTGGAAAACGAATATATGATTATTTAATAGGAGTACGATGAGCGAGGCTTTATTAAAAGTTATCGATCTTAAAAAGCATTTCCCTATAAAAAAAGGAGTATTCTCAAAAACAATTGGTTATGTCTACGCCTTAGACGGTGTGACCTTTAGTTTAAAAAATGGAGAAAGTTTAGGGATAGTGGGAGAAAGTGGCTGTGGGAAGTCTACTATGGCTAGAGCAATTTTAAGGTTGATTGAACCCACAGGTGGAAAGGTGATTTTTGAAAAACAAAATATTTTATCTCTAAAAAAAAATGAACTGAGGAATGTTCGAAAGAACATGCAGATTATTTTTCAAGATCCATACGCTTCTCTTGATCCGAGGAAATCTATCGAACAAACTGTAGGAGAACCACTTGAAATTTTTTCTATCTATTCTCATAAAGAAAGGAAAGAATGGATATATTATTTACTGGATAAAGTGGGATTAAGTGCGAAGCAGGCATCGTTTTATCCTCATGAATTTAGTGGGGGTCAGAGACAGAGGATAGGAATAGCAAGAGCTTTAGCGTTAAAACCAAAACTAGTAATCGGCGATGAACCTGTATCTGCATTAGATGTTTCTATTCAGGCTCAGGTCATTAATTTAATGGAAGATATAAAGAAAGAGTTTCAACTTTCCTATATTATAATCGCACACGATCTCGCTGTTGTAAAATATATGTGTGACAGGATCGCTGTGATGTATTTGGGAAGAATTGTCGAGTTAGCGACGGATGATGAACTATATAAAAACCCTTTGCATCCTTATACTAAAGGACTTATGTCATCCATTCCAAAAATGGACACAAAAAATAGGAAAAATAGAATAATATTGCGGGGAGATGTTCCATCGCCTGTAAATCCTCCCTCAGGTTGTCACTTTCATACTAGATGCTATTGCAGCGAAAAACAATGCAGTTTCAAGACACCAGAGCTAATTAATATGGGTAATGATCATTATGTCGCTTGCCACAGAATTTAGCAAAAACTATAGATGTGTCGGAGTTTGTACAACTTTTTGAAATGAAGGTTTTTAATAGAATGTTTTTTTATACCAGCCACATGGAATAATGGAATGTTAGCCTTTGGCTCTTTGAAAGCAATGAAATAATGGTCAAAAATTCATAGTTTCTTTGTATTGATTAAGGATTTCAGGATCAATTTTCACAGTTTCTTATTAATGTTTTTACAGGTTAATGTTTTTACAGGTTTCATGAATAGCCATTTTCTCATGGCAATCAGAGCATTTGCAAACTAATGATTGACCATTTTTGATGTCAAAAAATCTCTGAAAGGATAAAATGGTAGGTTTGGGATACCCAATATATGAACAGAATTTCCTATCTTACAAGCCTGTAAGGGTATCAGAAAAGAATATTCGGACAATGAAACGAATGGGTGACATTTTTACTGAATGTCTTTTTTTGTGCAGCTGTAGAATACAAGGATTTTTTGGTCGGGATAGCTGAAGCATAGGTAGAGATAGGATTTAGTTTTTGATAAAGAAGGTGGGCTTGAGTGCTGTTTATTCTAAACAAAAATTTGGCAAGAAGGATAGTGTTTTTCCAGAAGATCAGTATTTATTGAATAACATCGAGATCGCAACTTTTAATCACGGTTGGACTACTGACATGACATACATTCGTCATCAGCAAAAATTTTATATTTTGTTTCAATTTCCGACTAGTTCAGCTGTTACGTTTTATCCTGGAGATTGAGCAACTCACTTGAGGTTTGCTTCTGCATAGAAGCTTTGGAGGAAACTCTGAAAAAGGGATTTCCCCGATGCCTTGTTATGGCTGACTCATGGTACGGAATAG
>JBLIRS010000091.1:0-10912 GCA_049472415.1 bacterium
GATTTTGCCGGAGGTACACTGGTCCAGATAAAATTTCATAATCCGGTTGAGATAGATAAGATACGGGAGAGTTTAAAGGACCTTGATCTTGGAGAGTTGATGATCCAGCAGTATGGTCCAAAATCAGAAAATGAAATACTCCTGAGGATGTCAAGCTCCACAACCTCCCTGGAAGGATTTGAAGATAGAATCAGCGACATGTTAACAGAAAATATGGGAGCTGATACATTTGAGATTAGACGGGTGGAAATGGTTGGCCCGAAGGTGGGTAAAGACCTTCGGGAAAAGGGAATTTGGGCGATAGTTTTTGCCACATTATTGGTTTTGGTATATATTTGGTGGAGATTTGAATTCGTATATTCATTGGGTGCCATCCTGGCCTTGGTCCATGATGTTTTGGTAACTATCGGCGCCTTTTCTCTTACCAACCGCGAATTTACATTACCGGTGATTGCCGCGCTTTTGACAATCATAGGTTACTCCCTCAATGATACCATTGTCGTTTATGATCGTATAAGGGATAACCTAAAGCTTTTAAGAAACCGTCCTCTGACAGAAATCGTGAATGCCAGCATTAATCAGACATTGAGCAGGACTATACTCACATCTTTAACGACCTTTTTTGTGGTATTTTGCCTGTTTGTTTTGGGTGGTGAAGTCATCAATGATTTTGCCTTTGCCTTGATAATAGGTGTTGTGGTAGGTACCTATTCATCAATCTATATAGCAAGCCCAACCGCGCTTTTTTTCCATAACCTGACGCCATCCGCTGCTTCGGATGGCAGAAGCAAGGCAAAAAGAGAAATGAGCAGAGCGGCTAGCAATATCGGGCCTGTTAACAAGGGCGGGGTGAGCAGGATGATGGTACAGCAAAAGCAAACCGAAGCAGCTTCTTCCTCAAATTCAACAGGGCAAGGTACAAAAAAGACATCCAAGGGAGGGACTGCTAAGAAGCGAAAAAAGAGCAAAAAGAAATAAAAAAATAAATAAAAAAAGGGACGTTGTTTATAAGGTTGACTTACTTCCTAATGTTTAAAGAATTTCAAATGGGAAGTTAACCTTATAAACAACGTCCCTTTTTTATTCTGGGCACTTTAGCACACTTTCTTTTTTAGTATGTCCACCAGGGTTCGACGTCTAAAATAAACTCAACAATCGCATAGCCTCCTCTTATATCAAAGGCTACAATCTGTACTAAATATCTTCCCGGCCAATGAGTAGTAAGTGTGTAAATCGCTCCGCTGGTATACCTTCCGTATTTTTCTACCCCTGTAGTAGATCCAACTGTACTGCCGGATGTGATCCCGAATCCTTCTTTCATCTCAGTCACACTTCCAATATTACAAGAATAATAAACCATATCACCATCGGGATCAAAGAATTCCACTGGAATAATATATGTTCTCCCTGCCTTGGCAATCTGTGGGCTGTCTATATCCTCACAGAGAATAGGAGGATGGTTTAACCAGGTCCCTTGAACAACAACAATAAGGTTAAACTCGGTTATTGCTGACAAACCCCTTTGATCTGTCGCAATTATCTGTATGGTATGCAGTCCCTCGAATTTTGGACTGAACCTGATCTCCGGTTTACAGGGATTAGGTATAATTGAGTCCTGCCAGGGTCCATACCTGTAGCTTCTGGATCCGTCAATAAAAGCAGTATAAGTGATATTCCCGGGTTCTTCCACGGTTCCCGGAATATCTTCTATGTCCTGATCATAACAGATGAATTCCTTTACAAAAAACCCCTCATTAGTACCAAACACATATACATCATTCTCGATTTCTTCGAAATATGGAGGATTATTTACTATTGGGTAGTTTACGACAGATAACGGGAAGGTCTCAATATCAGAAAGGCCGCCTTCATCCGCCACCCTGATGGTAATAATAATGTCTTCAAAAACCTGTGGTATAAATTGCAGTAATACCTTGTTTGAAATACAAGCGGGATCATCAATGTCGCAAATCAGTAAATTCTCCGGGTCGTTTGGGTCTTCTTTTATCCTGTAAATCATATCGCTTGTCTGAATCCCTTGATGACCATATCCACCCACTGTAGCTAAAAATTCCAATCTCTGATCTGACGATCCACCTGCAAGATCAATATCATTTGCAGTTATTATAAAAGAATAAGGCACAAATATCTCTGCATATTGTGGTCCTATCCTTTGCAATTTAGGAGGATGGTTTATAATATCACTCAGCCTGTCATGAAAAGCAATATTATCTACCCGAAGTTGATAGCCTTTGAACATAATATTTAATATTTTGGATTCTCCGGGCCCAAAACCCGATTCAATGCCAAATCCGTCTCTGTCAATATCATCCATTTCATATCCCAGAGAAACGGCAACATCACGATCCAGGTCCCTCACTATAAGATGCCAGGTCCCGTCCTGATATTGTCTGCCAATCTGGAATAGATAACCCGGAGGATCGTACATACCGGTAAAGATGTCACCGGGTCTTCCCTCTATAAATTCCGGTCCGGTCTCATACTGACCTGTAGGACGATAAATTAGATTTACCTGCTCCCCCTTTCTTGAGGTTACAGCAATTTGGAACTCCCATTGATCGAACCACTCAATGCCGAGCCACATATTGATATTAAAGGAGATAATATTTTTATCGTCTATCGGATCACCATTTGGATATACCACATTTTGATTCCATGCGTAAAAAGGATAAAACTGGTTTAAATGGGACATCATGCACTCATATAGAAAAACCCTGCTTTGCATGGTCGGGTCTATTATGGTCGAGATTCTCCCAAATCCGGTATAAGGGCACAAACCAAATACCGGATAAGGGGGGCAAGAACTCATCCACCCATAGTTCCTCGGCGCATCCCAATACTCAAAATCCTGCCAGACATAGGTGTCTGCCATTGAAGAATTACAGAAGATTAGAACACATAAGCAAATCGAAACCAGGCCCAAGATAATAATTCTGAGTATCGTGCCTTTTTCTCTGAACATTGATTCACCCCTTTCCTAACCCCCCGCAAAACTACATTTACACTTTTATTTTAAATAAATACTTAATATATAACCCCTTAAAAAAAAATCTTATAAAAATATATTTCTATACTCGAATAAATTGTTTTTCATAAGTTATTCGTTCACACTTAATTTAAATTATAACAATAATGCAAAAAACTGTCAATATTTCTTTGAAATTATTAATTATACTAAATTTTTTTTAAAGCTAAAAACATATAACATTTTAATCGTTTAAATATTATCTATACCAATTTGTCTGCCATTGTTGAAACATAAAAAGCGTCCATAGCGGTTTTCGGTGGTCGACTATTCCATTTATATGATCATCGAGCATTTGTGAGATAAAAACAGGATTAAATAAACCTTCCCTGCGTATCCTTTCAGGATTAAATGCATCCTGAAAGAGTTCTCTTAGCTCCCCCTTTATCCATTTCGCCACAGGGATGCCAAAGCCCTTTTTGGGACGGTGAATGATATTTTTGGGAAGAAGCGGTGCGGCTGTTTTCTTAAGTAAATATTTTGTTTTTAATTTTCTTAGCTTAAATTCCGGGGGAAGGTGTGTTATAAAATCCACAAATGTATGATCCAAAAAAGGCACGCGAACCTCGAGAGAATTAGCCATACTGGCCCTGTCCACCTTTACCAGAAGATCGTCTTGAAGGTAGAGTTTAGCATCTAAATATAGTATGGCATGAAGGGGATGATTTGCCTTCGCCCTGACGAGATAATCCCTGACAGGAGAGAAAGTATCATGTGAAGACAGTCTTTCATGTATCTCCGGACTGAAAAGAGAGGCTTTATCCTCAGGGCTGAAAGATCCCATCCATAATGTATGCCTGATTTCCGGCGGAGCGGAAATGCCATGAATAAACCTCTTCGCTTTGAAATCCAGGCTGAAATTCTTATCAGACACGGGCAGGCTATTAATAATACTCTCGAGTATCCTTTTCCTTAAAATTTCAGGCAATTTCAGATATATACCGGCTAATCTATGGGCCTGATAAGTATAATAACCTGCAAAGAGTTCATCTCCTCCGTCCCCACTCAGGGCAACCGTTACATTCTCTCTGCAAAATTTACAAAGAAGGAATGTCGGCAGAAACGATGCATCTCCAAATGGTTCATCTAAAAACTCACAGACCTTTGGAAGGGCCTCCAGCATCCGGGAAGTATCGAACATCTCCTGATGATGATTAATCTTTAAGTGTCCGGCGACCTGGACCGCGTAATCAGATTCATCGAACGAACGCTCATAAAATCCGATCTGGAAACTATCAATCTCATCGTTTGCATAACGATGAGCCAAAGCGGTGACCATACTCGAGTCTATACCTCCGCTCAAAAAGGTTCCGAGCGGAACGTCACTGATAAGCCTCCTTTTCACTGAAGCGGTTAAAAGATCGAGAAGCCTTTCTTCATATTCCTTTTCCCTTAGGCCTCTTGAATCTATCCTTCCGGAACTGTAATTCAGGTCCCAATACTCCTTTAAACAAATATGGCCCTTTTCAAAAAAAAGCATATGCCCGGGAGGTAGTTTCAAGACTCCTTTATAGATGGTCTTTGGTGTCGGCACATACTCATAAGTAAGATAGAGATCCAGGGCCTCCAGGTCCAATTCTGGTTCCCAGCCCGGAAACTTTAGAAATGCCTTTAGCTCTGAGGCAAAAACGATCCGGCCTTCCTTTGTCATCATATAGTGAAGTGGTTTTATACCAAGCCTGTCCCTGGCTAGGATCAGCCTTCTTTTTTTTGCATCCCATAGGGCTATACCGAACATGCCGTTAAGATCTTCAATAAATTCGTCGCCCTTTTCTTCATAGAGGTGTATAATGACTTCTCCGTCGGATCCGGTATTAAAATGGTGACCCTTTTTGATCAGGCCTTCTTTGATTTCTTGAAAGTTATATATCTCTCCGTTGTAAACCAGCCATATGGACCGGTCTTCATTAGTAAGCGGTTGATGCCCGGTTTTCAGATCTATGATACTCAGTCGTCTCATACCAAGGGCCATAATCCCGTCATAATGAGTGCCCCAATCATCAGGGCCTCTATGAATCATAGTCTCACACATGGCCTGTAAAATCGATTGCGTGGGTTCAGGCCGGGGATCGTTATTTGAAAACCCGCAAATCCCGCACATAAATAATTTCCATTTTTTTATTGTTGTTTTTTCTTTTTATTGAATAATTTCTGGAATTATACATAATTTCAATCATTCCGGCAACAAATATCCACCCCTCCCAAAAAAAATCCCGGAAGTATGCCTCCGGGATTTTTTTAAAAAAGAAACAATCAAACTGACAATTTTAAAACGACCACCAGGGTTTAACCTCCAGGTCGATCGTTATAATTGCGTATCCACCCCTTATATCGAAAGCGACAATCTCCACTATATAAAAACCAGGGAAATGAGTATAGAGATGCCAATAGAAATCACCGTTAGGGGATGTGCCACAGGAGCCAATGTTACATGAAAAATAAATTTCATCCCCATCGGGATCCACAACCTTAAAAGTTGGAGAGGTCAGCAAAAACTCTTCTCCCGCTCTCACAACCTGAGGATGATCCCAATCCATCATAATAACCGGCGGATGGTTGAGCCAGGTTCCTCGGGTAACGGCAAATATTGAAAAATCGGCATATGAAGCGCTTCCACGGTCATCCGCTGCAACTAAATGAGCCAGATAAGCACCCTCGAATTTAGGCGAGAAGCTTATCAGACCATTACAGGGCTCTATTATGCTATCCGTCCATGGACCATACTTATATGAAGCGAATCCGTTCAGAAAAAATTCCCACGACATGTTATCCATATCCTGCCGGAATTGATCGGAGACAGGAAATCCCGGAACATGGGTCGTAGCCGGGCTGCTCGACAATGAGAATATGGCACAATCCGGATCAATCACACCAACGGCATAGGAATTGAACTCACCCACATAAAAGATCCTGTCATCAACGTCCTCTATGTAAGGAGGATAATTTTCAACAGGATAGTTCACCACGGAAATGGGGAAGGTCTCCAAATCAGATACCCTGCCATTTGTAACCTCTATTGTCAGGATAATGTCCTCGAAAACCTGCGGTGTGAAATCGAGCTTTGCTATATTTGGCCAATAAGTAAATCCCGAATTCCAAAGCGCGGACTCCAAAAAGAAACAAAACAAAGGCCCGAAAAACGGATTGCCCAATTTTGCTATTACCTCTTCCGCTTTATAGTAGGTTGGGATATATGTGGGCATACCATCATAGGGATATATCTCAAGTGGTGCTAAAGGCATGAATTGTATACCGCTGGCTCCGGCGCCACCAACTGTGGCGTTCCAGCCCAAAGTCTTATTGATATTTGTACCGGGTATTAACTCAAGATAAGGATTCTTGCCTATTCTCAAGTTGGGGTCTGCAAATATCGGAAGATTGATATCAACTACAAAATCCCTGTCAAAAAGTTCGGAGATATTCGGATCCGGCTCTTCACCAAACTTATTGGGATCCGCGCCCAAAGATATCCAGTAGTCCGAGATCTCATTCGGATCCGTGACGAAGACCTCTTCAATGTTTTCATATAGAAGAAAGTCCATTATATTGGATATTTCGCTATCCCCGGTATCGTAATCAGCAAAGAACAGATAACGGTATGGTTCGAAAATCTGTGCATAACGGGGGCCTATCTTGGAAAGATGCGGCTGAAGAACCGTATCGGACATCGGAAAAAGACTTTTTTTATGAAAAGCAATATTATCTACCCGTAGCAAAGGATGTTGAAATTTAACCATTGCTATCATGGAATTTCCGGGATCGGCATCACCCGTCACTGGATTCGGTCCATACCCGTCCCTGTTCGGATCATCCAGATCATATCCCAGGGCCAACGCGGCATCCCGGTCTATATCCCTGATAACATGATTCCATGTACCCTGATTGAACTGCCGGCCAATCTTATAAACAAATCCTGGGGGATCATACATACCGGTAAAGACATCGCCCGGTATCCCATCCCTGAAAACGGGGCCTTCTTCTTGAGTCCCCACCGGATCGTAAATAAGATTTACCTGTTCTCCTTTTCTTGTAACCAGCATGATTGAGACTTCCCATGTATCAAACCGTTCAATACCCACAAAGGGAATCATTATGTCAAAGGAAAAGATACTCTTGTCGTTAATCGGGCTTCCGTCCGGATACGTTACATTTTGATTCCATGCGTAAAATGGATAAAACTGATTAAAAGGGGACATCATACACTCATAGAACAGGACCCTGCTCTTTAGCAAAGGGCAGAAAGTGGTTTCTATCCGCCCAAAGCCTGTATAAGGTCAGAAACCGAAGTTCGGATATGGCGGGCAGGAACTTTGCCACCCGTAATTGGCGGGCGCGTGCCAGTACTCGAAATCCTGCCATATAAATGTTTCCAAAGAGCGCCAGTCAGTGGATGATAATTCCTGCTGGGTATAAATGGCGGCTCTTCCCTGATTACATATCAATATGGAAAAAAAAGAAGCCGCAACCAAAATACAGGATACCTGAATGAGCCTCTTAATTTTCTTTAAATCCATTATCCTCCTCCTCTCAGTATTTTAATGATTATAATTTCTTTTTTAAAAACAAATACTCCCTAAAAGACTTTTTATTGTCTTATCAATTATAGGATTTTTTTGTTTTATCACCCCCTATTTTTTAACAGTTTATGTTTAACAGCTTAAGAGACGGTTATAATTAAAATCTTTCAATATTTAATTCCATGTTTCAGGTTAAAGATATCCGGTCCGAAGCCAGTTTGACGGTCCTAACAGCTTAGGTCTCTGCATGAAGTGTATTTAGAAAAACCTCATATTTGACTTTTTAATCTTTATCTATTATGAGTGTTGCTTTAAGTCAGGTCTATTTTTGGAAATTGTTTATAAATGTTAAAGAAATTAATATGAATTTAATTAATTATACTTGATCTATAATATATATGAATTTTTTAATATACCTATAAGTTAATATAATTAATTATACAAAAAAATCAAAAATAAATCAATCCTTGATCTTTGCATAATTACCCCTTGACTGCTAATGCAAGTGCAACTAGAATAGATTGTCTATGCATTTTGATTATTTCTAATTTTATAAATAAAAAAGGATTGCGCTTCAGACTATGATGACAGAAAAACGTAAATCCCTGAACAATCTAGAAAAGCTAGTGAAACTTATGGAGAAAGGGGTAAAAATCTTTAATCCGGATTCAATTCATATGGGAGAAGACGTGGATATTGACCGGATTTCGGGTGATGAAGTAGTTCTCTATGCAGGATGTAAAATATTTGGAAAAGACACGCTTATCATGTCCGGCACAAAACTTGGTTATGAGGGCACTGTTACCATAGAAAATTGTCAAATAGGACCCGATGTTGAATTAAAAGGCGGTTTTTTTTGTAATTCCGTATTCCTCGCAAGATCCAATATGGGATCATGTGCCCATGTCAGGGATGCCTGCATCCTTGAAGAAGAGGCAAACGGAGCGCATTCGGTGGGACTCAAACACACTATCCTGTTCCCTTTTGTGACCCTCGGAAGCCTGATAAATTTTTGTGACTGCCTGATGGCAGGTGGGACGAGCAGAAAAAATCATAGCGAGGTGGGCAGTTCATATATCCATTTCAATTACACCCCAAATCAGGACAAGGCAACCCCCTCTTTGATAGGAGATGTTCATAGGGGGGTAATGTTAGACAAACCTCCTATCTTTCTGGGTGGTCAGGGGGGGTTGGTGGGACCGGCAAAATTAGAATTTGGCATTGTCATGGCTGCAGGGACCATTGCTCGTGGCGATTTTCTTGAAGAGAATAAACTTATTACCAGCTCGATTTTGAAGGAAAAATATTCGGATTTCTATCCCGGGCTTTACCTGAGTATTCAAAGACTAGTCCTTAACAATATAAATTATATTGCAAATCTTATAGCTCTCAGCTTCTGGTACAAAGAGATCCGCTCACTATTTTTTCAGGAAGGCCCAATGGAAAAAGAACTGTATAAGGGTGCTCTGGAAAAATTGAATATCGCAATTCAAGAAAGAATAAAGCATTTCAAGGCTTTTGTCCAAAGATTGCCCGAATCTTCTAAGATCTTACATAAGACTATGAAAGAAAAGTCCTCTTACCAGCTAATATGCCAAAAAAAGGAATTATTCGATAACTGGTCCGAAATAGAAGACATTTTTAACTCCTCAATGGAAAATGATATGAAATCCGATGAGAAATTGATATTTTCAGAAAAGATTGATGCTGCGAGAGAAAAGGCAGGCAATGATTATATAAGAGCGATTCAGGGGCTTGACAGAAACTGCAGGGAGATTGGATCTAAGTGGCTAAAATCCATAGTGGACAGGACCAATGAAGATGTCCTGAAAGTCATTCCAACCTTTAATATTTAAAACCTGAATCTAAATCTTAAAAATGAAGAAATAAAGGGCAAAAGATAATGGAAAAATTATTCGGTACCGACGGAATAAGGGGGGTTGCCAATAAATATCCAATGACTTCCGAGATGGCCTTGAAAATAGGAAAGGCCACCGCCTATTTTTTCAACAGGGAAGGGCATATCCCCAGGATAATAGTAGGGAAAGACACCAGAATATCAGGCTATATGCTTGAAAACGCGCTTGTCTCGGGTATCTGTTCCATGGGGGTGAATGCCATCCTTGTAGGCCCGATACCTACTCCGGGGATTGCCTTTCTTACAGGCAGCATGAGAGCGGATGCCGGCATTATGATTTCCGCGTCCCATAATCCTTTCTATGACAATGGGATCAAGATCTTTTCCGGCAATGGGATCAAATTGCCGGATGAAAAGGAATCGGAGATAGAGGACCTTATTTTTTCCGGATATCTTGAGAATTCAAACACCAGGCCTGACAAATTGGGCAAGGTTCACAAAATGGATGATGCCAGGGGAAGGTATATTGTATTTCTTAAAAACACCTTTCCTAAAGATTATGATCTGGAAGGCACAAAGGTCGTCCTGGACTGTGCCAATGGCGCGACCTATAAAGTTGCGCCTGAAACCTTTTTTGAACTTGGGGCTGAGGTAACCACCCTTTTTCATGAGCCGGACGGCAAAAATATCAATCATGACTGCGGCTCCCAACACCCGGAGACCCTGGCCGAAGAGGTGGTTAAGAGAAAGGCGCATGTTGGATTGGCATTTGACGGTGACGGTGACAGGGTAATTGCGGTTGATGAAAAAGGCGGGATCATAACCGGTGATCGAATTATGGCCATTTGCTCAAGTTTCATGAAAAAAGAAAACGCACTTTCAAACAATCTGCTGGTTAGCACGGTTATGAGTAATATAGGATTAAGCATAGCCTTAAAAGAGCTTGACATAGACCAGATAATAACCAATGTTGGCGACCGTTATGTTCTGGAAAAGATGCTCGAAAAAGGGGCATCCATCGGTGGGGAGGATTCCGGACATCTAATCTTTCTGAATCATCATACCACAGGAGACGGCATCCTGACCGCATTACAGATTCTCGCTGCAATGAAGAAGGAACAAAAACCATTATCAGAGCTTGCCAGGGTGATGAAGGTATATCCTCAGATGCTCATAAATATTGATGTGAAAAATAAACCGGACATCTCTTCCATTCCGGAGATCATGGACACAATCAACGCAGTGGAAGAGGAACTGGGTGATAAGGGTAGGGTGCTCGTCAGATATTCCGGAACCCAGCCAATGTGTCGCGTTATGGTCGAAGGACCGACCCACGAAGATACGGAAAGATATTGCAAAAAGATCGCTGAGGTGGTTCGTTCGAGACTCCGCGAAGGTGTTCGGCCGCCTCGCGAAGACGGCCCCGATCGAGGCACATCCGCCCTTCGACAAGAGAACTCTCCCACTGGCTCCTTTGTCGGTTTCCCAGCA
>JBLIRS010000092.1:0-10815 GCA_049472415.1 bacterium
GTCTCAAGGTTCATTACGAAATTGCACCAGAATCTTGAACTTTTGGTGGGCGAAACAAAACGAAGAATGGAAACAAGGGAAATGGGATAGGTCTGTTTTTGGGCTTTTTTCTGAACAAAAACTGGCCCACAGGGCTTGGAGGTCAATAATTAGTTCTAAAAGATCAGATCGGGAGGTGTTTTTATGTCAAACTATTCCTAAGTAACCTTTTTGCAAAATTTCGGGGGGGGGGATAGACAGAGTGCTTGTTTAATTTCAAGCAATTTTTTACATTTAATTTTTTACCCCCTTTACACCATTGTTTGTGGAGGGATTACCAAAGAATGGTGAGGCATATGGAGATAACAGATGTCAATGTTTTCAGGGTGGATGGTGAAAGATTAAAAGGCTATGCCACCGTTATTTTTGATCATGTCTTTATTATAAGAGATTTGAAGATTATCGATGGAAATAACGGTCTTTTTGTTGCGATGCCCAATAAAAGGACAAAAAACGGAACTTACAGAGATATTGCTCACCCCTTGAATAAGGAGATGAGGGATAATCTTGAGAAGAGGATAATACAACAGTATAATAACAGTTCTGCCGAAATATAGCATACTGGGGCGTCGACAAGCGGAAAGTCACAGGACTTTGGCTCCTGCATTCGGAGGTTCGAATCCTCCCGCCCCAGCCATCATGGATTGATGAGAGAAAACAAGCGGCGCTCGAACATTTTACTCATGAGCAGATACTGAATTCAATTAAAGAATCTTGATTAAGCATATTGATTTATGATATTTGAAATGGTTTTTATTGCAGTTCACCACAGATATATGGATTGTAGATAAAATGGACTTAAAAATTATAGCCGGTAACTCTAATCCGTCTCTTGCGCAGGGTATTGCAAAATATCTACGCCTGGATCTTGTCAATTGTGATGTAAAAGATTTTAGTGACGGTGAAATCTTTGTTCAGATCCATGAAAATGTCAGGGGGGCGGATGTGTTCGTGATCCAATCGACCTGTCCGCCCGTGAATGATAACCTGATGGAGTTACTTGTAATTATCGATGCATTAAAGAGATCATCCGCAAACAGGGTCACAGCCGTTGTTCCATATTATGGATATGCCAGGCAAGACAGGAAGGTTCAGCCAAGGGTCCCTATCTCGGCAAAGCTGGTAGCAGATTTGATTACAACTGCGGGCGCTGACAGGCTCCTCACTATGGATCTGCATGCCGGGCAGATCCAGGGATTTTTTGACATTCCTGTGGACAACCTTTTTAGTACCCCTGTGATGATTGATTATATAAGGAGACTAAATTCACAGGATTTGGTTATTGTGTCCCCGGATGCCGGAGGCGTTGAAAGGGCACGAGCCTATGCCAAGCGGTTAAAAACGACACTTTCCATTATTGATAAAAGAAGGGATGCGCCTAATCAGTCTGAGGTTATGAATATCATTGGGGATGTGGATGGCAGGGATGTTTTTATTGTTGACGATATTGTGGATACGGCAGGAACTTTATCAAAGGCAGCCCACGCATTAAAAAAGGCCGGGGCGAAAAAGGTGTATGCCTGTTGTACCCATGGGGTTTTGTCTGGCAGCGCAATTGAAAGAATTGAGCAATCAGACATAGAACAGTTGATAGTGACTGATACAATCCCGCTATCAGACAGAGGCAAGGCTTGTAAAAAAATAGTAGTTAACACAGTAGCAGACGTTGTGGGAGAGACCATACATCGTATTAATATAGATGAATCGGTTAGTTCCCTTTTTATGTGAGAAGATAATAAACTGCATTTTGGGAGGCAGAAATGGCAATTCAATTCAATCTGGAGGCAAAGAAAAGGGACGGTATAGGCAAAGAAGCCGCCAGAAAAATTAGGGCGCAGGGCTGGACGCCGGCCATAATCTATGGTAAACGTAAAAGCCCTTTGCCGGTTTCTTTTAATACAAATAATTTCTTAAAGGTTGTTCATGGAGAGGTCCATGAAAATATGCTTTTTAAGATCGAGATTAAAGACCAGAAGAGCAAGGATGTATCAAATGTTATAATAAAAGAAATGCAGTTTGATCCGGTTAAAGGGACATTGCTTCATGTGGATCTTCTTGAGATTGCCATGGATCAGACCATTGAGGTACATGTTCCGTTAGAGGCAATAAATGAAGCGATAGGTGTTAAAGAAGAAGGCGGGCTTCTCGACCATGTCGCCCGGGAGATTTTGGTGGAATGTCTTCCTGAGAATCTTCCCGAAAAGATCGAGGTTGATGTCACAAACCTTAAACTGGGAGAAGCAATCCATATCCGTGATATCGAATTCCCTTCCGGTGTAAAGCCTGCCGAAAACCCGGCTAAGGTTGTTTTAACTATTATTCATAAATTAAAGGGCAGAGAAGCGGCTGTAACCGAGGCGCCTGAAGAGGAACCCGAAGTCTTGACCCAAAAATCCTCTGAGGCAGCGGAAGGGGAATAGGCCCTTAATGTGCCTTGGTGGCTGGTAGTCGGGCTGGGAAACCCGGGTTCAAAATATCGCCTGTCAAGGCACAATGTAGGTTTTTGGGCCATAGACCATATTTCGGCACAAAAGAATATACCCCTTCCTAACAAAAGCCACCAGGCCTTGTGGGGGAAAGGCCGAATAGGTCGTATCCCGGTTATTCTTTCTAAACCACAGACATTCATGAATCTGAGCGGTTTATCTATTAAATCTATCCTGGATTTTTTCGGAATGGATTCTTCAAACTTGATTATAGTTCACGATGATATGGATTTGACGCTCGCTGAAGTAAAGATAAGGGAAAAGGGCGGAAGCGGAGGACATAAAGGGATTAAGTCCGTTATTGATCAATTGGGGACAGAGCTGTTTTTACGCATTCGAATCGGGATAGGACGCCCGGATTCGAATAAGGACCCGGTAGATCATGTCCTTGAGCCGTGTCCTGTTTCTGAGAGAGATAAATTGTTTTCCGTGATTCAAAAGACTGATCAAATGGTCGAAGTCATTATAAAAGACGGACCTCATGTCGCTATGAATCTATTTAATCACTAACTTTTTAGGGTATAGGGGGCTTTGTTATGATTCAACTATCCTATTGGGCGCCCGTTTTGGGCCTCCTTGGTCTTGTTGTGGCCTGGGCTTTGTATATGTATATCATTAAACAGCCGGCCGGCAGCAGCCTCATGATAGAAATATCAGAGGCAATCCATGAAGGGGCCATGGTTTTTTTAAAACGGGAGTATAAGATCCTGGTTATTTTTATTGTAGGCGTTTGGCTTCTCCTTTTCTGGAAGATCAATATTCAGACAGCCTGGGCCTTTCTGGCAGGGGCCATTTCTTCTATGCTGGCCGGATATTTCGGTATGCAGGCTGCCACAAGGGCCAACGTAAGGACGTCATACGCTGCTGATAAATTAGGCCAGGATAAGGCATTGACCATTGCCTTTTCCGGCGGGGCGGTTATGGGACTGTCAGTAGCCAGTTTGGGCGTCCTGGGTGTCGGGATTTTTTTCTACCTTTTTGGCCGTGATCCTGCCACAGCAAATTATATTAACGGATATGCCATGGGCGCCAGCTCCATTGCACTTTTTGCGAGAATGGGAGGCGGAATATATACAAAAACAGCAGATGTAGGCGCGGACCTGGTAGGAAAGGTCGAGGCGGGCATCCCGGAGGATGATCCCCGGAATCCGGCTACCATTGCAGATAATGTGGGTGATTGCGTGGGTGATACCGCAGGCATGGGGGCCGATATTTTTGAGTCCTATGTTGGATCAATAATAGCAACTATAGCGATAGGCGCCACTTCTCCGGTCCTGGGGCCCCATTTATTCAATACGGCCTCAATGACAATGGAACAGATCACCAAAATCAGACTCCCCTATATGGTGCTGCCTCTTCTCGTGGTCATGCTGGGCCTTGTGGCATCCATCGTCGGTGTCCTTTCCATCAAGCTCCTGGAGAAACTCAATCCCGCGGCTGCCCTTAGGTATGCCACATATGTCAGCGCGGTGTTATTGCTGGTCGGCGCCTATTTTCTGATCAAGGTTTCAGGGGCAGACATGGGTGTATTTTGGGCTGTTTTTTCAGGGTGTATTGCAGGGATAGTAATTGGATTGCTTACAGAGTATTACACATCAGGGAAGCCGATCCGGAAGATTGCGGAATCCTGTCGAACTGGAGCCGCAACCAACATTATCACCGGTTTTGCCATAGGCCTTGAAAGCACTGCCTTACCGGTTCTGGCAATCTGTGCTGCAATATTTGCCGCATTTAAGACAGCAGGGCTCTACGGAATAGGGATCTCTGCCGTAGGAATGTTGTCTACAGTAGGAGTTACCATGTCTGTCGATGCCTATGGGCCTATCGCGGATAATGCCGGCGGGATCACAGAGATGAGCGGCCTTGGCCCGAAAACAAGAAAGATCACCGATGGCCTTGATGCCCTCGGCAACACTACTGCTGCAATAGGAAAGGGATTCGCGATAGGATCTGCGGCCCTGACCGCCCTTGCCCTTTTCTCTGCCTATACCAATGCCATCGGAATGACAAGCATCAATCTGATTGACGCAAATGTAGTTATAGGGCTCTTCATCGGAGGGATCATACCTTTCTTTGTAGCAGCCATGACCATGACCGCTGTCGGCAAGGCAGCTTTTAAAATGGTCGAGGAAGTTCGCCGCCAGTTCAGGGAGATTGCGGGCCTCATGGAGGGAAAAGCGAAACCCGAAACGGAACGTTGTATCGATATCAGTACCACCGCCGCCCTGAAAGAGATGATCATTCCGGGCATGACAGCGGTTATCGTACCCGTCATCGTTGGGTTTACCCTTGGGCCCTTTGCCCTTGGCGGACTTTTGGCAGGTACCACCTTGACAGGTGTTCTTATTGCTCTTATGATGGCGAATGCCGGAGGCGCGTGGGACAACGCCAAAAAGTATATAGAGGAAGGAAATCTGGGAGGCAAAGGCTCCGATGCCCATAAAGCCGCAGTGGTTGGCGATACCATAGGCGATCCTTTTAAGGATACATCCGGTCCGACTATGAATATTCTGATAAAACTTGTTTCTGTTGTTTCGCTTGTTATCGCGCCTCTATTGATTTAGTGAGCTATCAAGAATATTGTTTATAAATAATAAGCTTTATTAGGAAAAGGTGCCACTCCATGGCCTGACGCTGTGGAGTGGCACCAAACCTTATTTAATTCCAATATGCTTTAGTTTCATTAAAGGGATATGCTTTACTCCCATTAAAGGGTATGCTTTGGTCTCATTATAGAATATATTTTGGCCCCGCTTTTAACCAAATAAAATGTCAAAAATAATATTATCCCATATCATAAAAGGTTATTATCACTTTAAAAAATAAGGAGAATCTGATCATGGATGAGAATATTGTGTGGATTGGTTTTGATATAATGGAAAGGTTCATGATCGATGTTTTCAAAGGATTAGGAGTCCCTGAAGAGGATGCAAAGGTATGTGCCGATGTCTTGATTACCGCTGATAAAAGGGGAATAGACTCCCATGGCGTGGGACGCCTGAAAACGATATATTATGACAGGATCAAGGCGGGGATTCAGTCACCTGTTACCAATTTTGAGGTTGTGAAAGAAGGTCCCACAACGGCTGTTATTGACGGACATAACGGCATGGGACATCTGATTTCCAAAAAATCCATGGACCTGGCAATTCAAAAGGCCGGAAAATACGGGATGGGGATGGTTGCCGTCAGAAATTCAACGCATTACGGAATTGCCGGCTACTATGCCCTCATGGCTATAGAAGCGGGAATGATAGGGGTTACCGGCAGCAATGCAAGGCCCTCAGTTGCCCCGACCTTCGGTGTTGAGAATATGCTTGGCACAAATCCCCTGACCTTTGGTATCCCAACCGATGAAGAGTTCCCCTTTGTGATTGATTGCGCAACTTCACTGGCGCAACGCGGGAAAATAGAATTATATGACAGGGCAAACAAGGAAATCCCTGAAGGCTGGGTCATTGACAATTCGGGAAGGGTCAGAACAGATACACATCAGATCCTGAAAGATCTGGTAGACGGAACTGCAGCGCTGGCACCCCTGGGCGGTATTGGTGAAGAGACAGCGGGTTACAAGGGATATGGATATGGAACTGTTGTTGAGATACTCTCTGCCGCACTTCAAAGCGGCAGCTTTTTAAAGATGCTTTCCGGTGTAAAAGACGGAAAAAAGGTGCCGTATCCGCTGGGACATTTTTTTATTGCTATCAATATCTCCCATTTTACAGATCCCGAATCATTTAAGAAAACCGCCGGGGATATCCTTCGGACAATCCGCGCATCCAAAAAGATGCCGGGTCAGAGCAGGATTTATACTGCCGGTGAAAAAGAGCACATTGCATGGCTTGAAAGAAAGGAAAGGGGTGTTCCCTTAAACACGAAACTTCAAAAACAGGTCCTGGATATGCAGAATGAGCTCGGACTCACCGGGTACAGTTTTCCCTTTCATTGACAAGAAATGAATATAATCATAAATACATCTGCACAGGGTCTTCTTTCTATCAATTTACCCTTTATTGAGGAAGTAGACATTTTTGAAGAGAGAGATGACTCCCTGTTTGGATTTTTATCAAGGCTGCATATCCATGTTTCTGGCCCCCACCCATTGGGAAAGGACCTGTCCAGGGAGTTAAAGGATTATCTCTATGGGAAAAATCCCCGGTTTAGTGATTATCCGGTAATTTGGGATAAAACAACCGTTTTTAGAAAAAAGGTCCTGTCTGCTTTAAGGGATATCCCATACGGCAAGACCATAAGCTATAGCGAGCTTGCCAAAGGTGTCGGATGTCATGCCGCGGCAAGGGCGGCAGGACAAGCCCTTAACAGTAATCCCTGGCCTGTTTTGTTTCCGTGCCACAGGGTTATTGGCAAAAATGGGCATCTTAAAGGCTTTTCTTCAGGCATTGCATGGAAGAGGATACTGTTGAAGATTGAAAAATCTGCAAAGGAGATTGATAAATGAAGGCCGTTCTTCAGCGCGTGGATCATGCCTCGGTGGAAATAGACGGCGAAGTGGTCGGACAGATCGGAGCAGGCCTTGTGGTTCTCCTTGGGGTCGCTAAAGGCGACACTGAGGAAGAAGCCGCCTATCTTGTAGAAAAGACCTGCAACCTCAGGATATTCGAGGATGAAAGGGGCAGGTTCGATCGATCCCTTTACGATACACGTGGAGAGCTATTGATCGTGTCCCAGTTCACGTTGCTAGCGGATTGCAGAAAAGGGAGGAGACCGGGTTTCGATGCTGCCGCTCCGCCTGAAGAAGCAGAGCGGCTATATAATCATTTTGTGGATTTGACTCGCGCATCAGGGCTAAAGGTAGCCACCGGCCGTTTTCAAGCACACATGCTGGTGAATATAGCCAACCAGGGACCTGTGACCATTATACTGGACCGGCCCCCAAAGGACTTGCCGGATACTTCCGGATAAGAAATAATTAGACAATTATAGATTAATTGGCTTAGTAATTTATATGCAGGTATGACAACAGGAGGATGAATGTCTGATAAAGATGTCCTTATAAAAACGTGGGTTTGCGGACCCTTGGCGACAAATTGTTATCTCGTGGGCAGTCTTGAAGAAAAGGAAGTTATGCTCATAGACCCCGGCGGCTGTTTTGAAGAAGTGACAGAGTTTATGGATCAACATAACTTGATACCTAAACTTATTATTGCTACCCACGGACATCTGGATCACATTTTGGCCATACCTGACCTCCTTAAAAAATGGGACGTGAAAGTGGCCTGTCATCCTGAAGAAGTCCAGTATTTTATGAATCCCGATCCGATGATTAGAGGATTTTTTGGCCAGGATTATAAACCGTTTAAGCCGGGGTACTCCTTAGAGGATGGCGATAAGATACAAGTCGGTCCTTATTCTATGGAGGTCATTCATACACCGGGGCATTCGCCTGGAAGCATATGCCTTCTATGTCCCCCCTTCCTCTTTTCAGGAGACACACTTTTCAGGGCGGGCGTCGGACGAACGGACTTTGACGGAGGAGATTATAATGCCCTTGCCCGTTCATTGAAGGACCGCTTATGGCCTTTGCCCGATGACCTGATCCTCCTGCCGGGCCATGGCGATTCTTCCGTGCTCGGAGAAGAAAAAAGGTTCGGGTTTTTTTGATATAAAACATCATTATTAAATTTGGGGTAATAATTGGAAGGGCTTCTTGATAACTTTCTGACTTATCTGGTCATACAGAAGGGATTTTCAGAAAACACCCTTGCAGCCTATGAAAATGATCTGAAAATATATATTGATTTTTTAAACTCAAAAGGGCTGACAGAAATTGATAATTCCACTTCCGGGCATATCACTGCACATCTTGATTCCTTAAAAAAACAGGGCCTTTCAGCAAGGACCAGGGCGCGCCATCTATCTTCCATACGGCACTTTTATGCCTTCCTGGCAAGAAAAGGGCTAGTGAGTCAAAATCCTTCCCGCTTGATGTCCAGTCCCAAAATCTGGAAAAACATACCTATGGTTCTGACATATTCCCAGGTTGAAACCCTTTTAAGTCAACCTGATATAAATACACCATTAGGGATAAGGGACAGGACCCTGCTTGAGCTGCTTTACGCTACTGGTATGAGGATATCCGAGGTAGTAGAATTGAGCCTCAACGATCTTAACCTTCAGTCAGGTTTTTGTATATTCATGGGCAAGGGCGGAAAACAAAGGCTTGTCCCCCTTGGCCGGTCAGTATTGGATTGGATTGATGAATATCTTAAATCAGTGAGACCCATATTATTAAAGGGGAAGGAAGAAAAACAACTTGTCCTGACACGCAAGGGCAAAAAGTTTACACGGCAAGGGGTATGGAAGATTTTGAAACAATATGTGCTTCAGGCAGGACTCCCTCCATATGTGACCCCCCATACCTTGCGACATTCATTCGCCACCCATCTTCTTGAAAATGGGGCAGATCTCAGGATTGTTCAAACTCTTCTCGGCCATGCCGACATCTCCACAACACAGATCTATACTCACGTTGGAGAGATCAGTAAAATAAAGAAGGCCTACTCCCGTTATCATCCCCGGGCATGACTGGTTGGTTTCTTAACTAAATATATTAATATTCATAATTGTTTTTTAACTCAAAGCCTGATGGATTCTTTTCTCATTATGATACCGGATGGCTTTTTCAAATTGGTCCCAATAAAACTGATCTAATTTTTTATACGCATTAAAAATTTCAGAATTATCTTATGAATAATTTTTCATCTTCTGATAAATTTTTTATTGAATATTTTCTTTGACAAAAGATGGAATTCTATCTATACTTTTAGTCGGATAAAACAATTTTCGGGCTTGTATATGAGGCGATTGCACGACTTTTACGAAAAGGTCTAATAGGCTATTACATAACCGATTTGCAAGGCAGGGATTATAGAACACAAGGGCTGTCATACGCTTACTCATTCACAATCCCATCGAGAATAAAACGGTTATGATTTTAGAACCAAACAATTACCGTGATACATGGATGTCAAAAATGATTTTTGCCCCCAATTTGGTCTATAAGGGCAATGTAACTACAAAAATGAAAACAATACGGTGGAACTAAACAATGGCCTCTGAAACGTTCGAGAAGAAAATATATCAAGAATTAACAAAACTTAATACGACTCAGGCTGTTAACTTCGCATGGCGTTGTGCAGTCCGTGCTTTACCCTTTTGTGGTAGTATTGGCAGTTTTAGTTTCTGGAATAAAAATGAGAGGCAGAAACATATATATGCCATATTTTATGCTTTAGATGTTAATGCCTACTTTAGCGGTGTAGCCTACGAAGCCGTCGATGCCGCTGCCGAAGCCGCCGAAGCCGCCAACGCCGCCATAGCCGCAGCTACCAGAGCTGGCGCCAGATCTGAAGCCGCCAGAGCAGTAGACGCTGCCGCTTGCGCTGCCAGAGCAGCAGCAACCGACGCCGCAGCCAGAGCCTACGCAGCCAGAGCTGCCGTTGCCAGAGCTACATCCAGAGCTGAAGCAGCTAGAGCTGTTGCCAGAGCTGCTTCAGCCGCCAATGTCAAAAACATGGATTTAGAATCAATAATACTGCAGGATTTGGAAATCTTACAAAAAAAGGAAGTCAGCAAATATCCACAGAATTGTATGGCGAGATATGGGATGATTTTCAAAAGGCGCTTAAAGCCGAAGGCTGTGAATATTGGGGAAAATTGTATAAAAGCATCTTTGATAATAGGTTTATATTGGATCAAGATGCGCTTGCAAGACGCATGAATGTTCCTAAAGAAATACAGAAGCAAGGGGCTGCCGCTGTTGCGCACTTTTTAGAAGAGATGGAAGCGAAAGGAGCTGCACGGCTTAATGAAGCCCGTATTATTATACTGGGAGACAAGGGAGCCGGTAAGACTTGCATAGCAAGAAGATTGATTGACTCTGATGCACCTATGACCACGGATGACGAAAGCACAGCAGGTGTAAATACAATGCATTGGAGATTAGAGCATGAAAATATTAATGTGCGCATATGGGATTTTGCAGGTCACACGGTTACACATGCAGTACATCAATTTTTCTTATCTGAGCGGTGCCTTTATATTATAGTCTATGATGGTCGTACCGAAGAGAGAAACAGGCTGGAATATTGGCTCAACCATATGAAAAACTATGGAGGTGATTCAAAGGCCATTATTTTGGTCAATAAACGCGACCAACACCCCGTTGATATCCCGATCAATTCCCTCATGGAGCAATACTCAATAGCAGGAGATTATACCTTTTCTATTCAAGATGATAAATCGGATTTAGAGGCTTTTCGTAATAATG
>JBLIRS010000093.1:0-10805 GCA_049472415.1 bacterium
TGTTACCTTGGCAGTATCCGAACCATTGGACGAACCGTCGTTCAGGGTCAGGGTGACAGTGTATGTGCCGTTTTGGGAATAGGTGTGTGAAGGATTGGCACTGGAGCTTGTGGCACCATCCCCGAAGTTCCAGTTATAGGTAATGGGATCACCATTTACATCCCCTGATCCCGCACTGCTGAAACTGATAGCCTGGCCCTCTGTCCCTGTGTAAGGGCCATTGGCCTCCGCTGTGGGAGGGGTATTGCTCACGGAAACAAGAATATAGTTGGTTTTTGTATTAGTTGCCCTATCTCCGTCTTGTTCCGTGACATTGAGAGATACTGTATAGGTGCCGGAGGCGGTAAAGGTATGCCTTGGGCTTCCCCCGTCATCCGTGCCCCCGTCTCCGAAGCTCCAGGAATAAGAGGTTATGCCGTCATAGGAGGTGGCTGTGGCCGTAAAATTGACTGTTAGCGGAGCCTCCCCTGAAGTGGGCGTTGCGCTGAAATTTACTACAGGATCTATGTCTGAGACTGTTACCGTGGCAGTATCCGAATCATTGGACGAACCGTCGTTCAGGGTCAGGGTGACAGTGTATGTGCCGTTTTGGGCATAGGTGTGTGAAGGATTGGCGCTGGAGCTTGTGGCACCATCCCCGAAGTTCCAGTTATAGGTAATGGGATCACCATTTACATCCCCCGATCCAGCACTGCTGAAACTGATAGCCTGGCCCTCTGTCCCCGTGTAAGGGCCATTGGCCTCCGCTGTGGGAGGGGTATTTGTTGGTGGAACGTATACATATGAAACATTTACCTCACAGATATCCGTTGATTGAAGATCTTCGTCATCAGTCACCATTAACTGGAAAGTAAGTAATTCACCACTTGGGCCGACATCCGGAGCTATGAAACTCGCTTGGGCCAAATCCGAATTAAACAGTTCAACATTAGTTCCCGTCAATTGTATCCAATTATATAAGACTATGGTGCCGTCCGGATCGACTGAACCGGAACCGTCTAAAGTGACTGTTAATCCTTCATCTTTGGTTAAATCGGGCCCGGCGTCTGCAATGGGAGCCAGGTTTTCTGTAGACAGATATCGAACCTCGTTGGAATTTTCACTTTGGTCTCCCATTGTGCTATAAGCCTTTACTACAAAATAATAAGGAGTTCCCTCCTTAAAATCAGTTATAGTAATCGTACAGGCCGGAATATTGCCATCCCATGCAGGATTATCATAATTGTACTCCTGACCTTCCTCGCGATAAAAGGTCTTAAATCCGGCAAGTTCTTCAACTTCGGCCATATTCCATGCTAATGTTATATCGAATGAATAAACAGTCCGGGGAGAAAACAGAACAAATAAAAGAATAATTACGGAGGATAGGATTAAAGCCAAACGAAATCGAACTGCAAGTAGATCACAAAGACAGCAGCTTCTCATTTTAGCACCTCCTAAGGTGTTGTCTCGCCAAGAGCGAAATACAGCCATTAGGAGATGCCGAATACTGCAAAATGCTGTATGTTCGCTCGGCAACCCTGCTGCCATATCCTTTAAGGACTTAGGCCAGTGGCTTTGCGTCCCACCCTTTCAGATGGTTTGCCTTTTTCGAACGAAGTACAATTTATCTATCCCCGATCAACTCTCGGGGTGTTACAAAAGTAATTTTGTAAATGACCTATAGCAATTAAAATGCCAAATCAGGCTCTTTTGTAAAAGATTTTTGATAAATGTTTTAAAATTTAATATTTATCACATTTATCCTCATAAATACATCCGATATTTCCAGACATTGTTTAAAAAATTAACAATCTTATTGTTAAAAGTTGCTAATTTTTCTTTGTCATGTTACCTTTTTCAAAATATTATTTTTATATAACTGATTGTTTTTTAATACTAAATCTTTCCTTGCTCTCCGATGGCACATCTATTGCTCTAAATTAAGAGCCAAAAAGTTCCAAGAGATTTATGAGGTCATTGAGCTTAAAGAATTTATATCCGGATTTTTAATTCGGATGAATAACTGGCTACAAAACAAAAGGGGGAATCAAATGTTAAGCTCAAAAGTGACTGATATAATATTCAAAGAAATTCTTTTTATATTTTTGGGATTCTTTATGATAACAGCCATAGCTGAAATCAACAAACCCCAGGTGATTTTAAGGATACCGTCGGAGGTTTTTTTAATAGCTTTTTATTCCTTTTCATTATATTTTATAATTTTATCAATAAGAATTATTTTTTGGACAATCAAAAAATATTTTTATTCTTATTATCATTCCAAGGCAGAAGAGGGACCAAAGCAATACTGCTGTAAAAGGCAGAAGGTGCACCGGTTTGCCAGATTCTCAGGAATTAAATTTCCAAAAGGTAAAATTTCTAAAATAATCAAGCCATTGTATGCAATTCAAAAAATTCGCTCACTATTTTAGAGTATTAATAATAGATGAAACCTTTACCAGTTATTGAATTCAGACTGCATAATGTGTTATAAGTGCCTGGTCTTATTTATAGGAAATGTCTCAACAATATTTATCCATTAGATTAGTAAATCTTAAAGGTATAAGGATAATAAGGGTTGGTTGGGGATCCTTTTCTAGCTATTTATTTAGAAATTAAGCATACAAAATAACAATTATGGGCCTGTTACGAAAAGCAGATCTTATTCTTCTTCATCCTCCAACAGTCTATGATTTCCGAAAAGAGCCGATTTTTTGGGGACCGATCTCAGATGTGGTTCCATCTTCATATGTTTTTGAGATGTATCCCGTAGGCTTCAATTCCATAACAGGATACCTTGTTAAAAATAAAATTGAAACCAGGGTTATCAACCTTGCCTACCGGATGCTTACGGACTCTAAATATGATTGTAGAAAGATAATAGAAGGATTAAAGCCAACCGCTTTTGGAATCGATCTTCACTGGCTGCCCCATGCTCATGGAGCCATAGAAATAGCAAAGATCTGTAAAGAGGTTCATCCCCGGATACCTGTTATTTTGGGCGGGTATTCTGCCACATACTTCCATGCAGAGATCTTAAACAGTTATCCACGGGTGGTTGACTATATACTTAGAGGAGATTCAACAGAGGAAAGCCTTCTGGAACTTATGCGCTGCATTAAGAACAATAGCCCCATCGATCACATCCCGAACCTGTCCTGGCTGGATGACTCCGGACAGATTCGCTCTAATCCGATTGTATGCTCTTCGGATTCTGCGGATAAATATTACAATGATTATCTGTGTATGTTTCGTATGGCATTTAAATATATGGACATAAGATCCCAAATCCCTTTTATAGGTTGGTGGGAATATCCTATCACTGCCATTATGACTGTGAGAGGATGTACACAAAATTGTGCCATCTGTGGGGGATCAGCCCATGCCATGAATGGACTTTGCAATCGTAAAAAACCTTCTTACTGTACACCCGGCAAAGTAATCCGGGATGTAAAAAGGATGGCGTCATATACAAGCGCTCCCATTTTTCTTATAGGAGATCTTAATCAAGCAGGGGAGGATTATGCATCAAGTGTGCTTGACGGATTAAAATCACTAAGGCTTAAAAATGATATTGTGCTTGAATTATTTAACTATGCACCTGAATCCTTTTTCAGACGGGCCTCCCGGGCCTGCTCAAATCTCAACTTTGAGATGTCGCCCGAATCCCATGACGAGGAAGTACGCCGTCTGGCGGGAAAACATTATAAAAATAGTGAAATAGAGCAGAATATTGAATGGGCGCTATCCTATGGAGCGAAAAAATTCGATATTTATTATATGACTGGAATCCCGGGACAAACCTACAACTCAGTCATGGATACAATTGATTATTGTGAGCACCTTATGAAACGATTTGATTCCCGTTTGATGCCTTTTATCTCCCCTCTCGCGCCATTTATAGATCCCTCTTCACTTGTATGGGACCATACGGAAAAGTATGGTTATAAATTACTTTATAAAACCCTTGAAGAACATAGACAGGCACTTCTTCAGCCGTCATGGAAATATATACTCTCATATGAGACGAAATGGATGAACCGGGACCAGATCGTTGATGCAACCTACGAGGCAGGGCGGAGACTCAATCTCTTAAAAATAAAATATGGTCAGATCGATAAAGATAAGGGGGAATGTACAGACCGGAGAATCAAAGCCGCAATGGACCTGAATGGCCGTATTGACCGGATCCTGCTGGAAGAACCTGAAGAAGAAAAAAGGCGGGCCAGACTTATGGAACTCAAAAAGGAGATGGAGGTTTATTCTCTCTCTACTATCTGTGATACGGACGAGATCAAATGGCGTGTGATTGGCAGGAGATATAAGATCTTAAAGATTTTAAAGGATTGTTTGTTTGATGGATCTTAAAAGAGGTGTTTAATTAATATTACTATTTGACAATGCATTATGAAATGATCAATATAATATATGAATGAAGACATACGAAATTAAGATCTTATTGAGCTTTAAAAGGTTTTATGAGACCTTGAGTCCTTTAATCATTTGGAGGTTTATATTATGAAGATAAAGATTGGATTGTTATTCGCCCTGGCATTTTTTATCATTGTCAGCATGAGCTGTCCCGGGATTGCCAACGCAAAGGAAGATCAAATAGAGAAAAAAGAGCAAAAGATCGATATGGATATCGGTATAAACCAGGAAGACAGGGATGTGGGTTTAAAAAGAATGGAGATAATAGATAAGGCCCTTTCTCCCGAACTGGTTGAGAGAAAAAGGTCACTGGTGCATTCTATCGAACAGGATTATGATACCAAGATTTCCAAACTATTACAGAGGCTTACTACACCAATAGGTCAAAACACGGTGATAACCCATATAGATGTAAATTTTTTTGATACAGAATTTGAATCGCAGGTATATGCCAGCCAGAAAGCCTCTGTTTCTATAATCCTGGGCCGGGATGGTTTTAATAAATGGGCCGAAAACACCCCTGAACAGGAAGCTCTCAAACTGATTAAGCAGATGATTAGCCGCACATTTAAAATCCCGGACGAGAATATTTCCATTTTGGTTGCACCTAATTAGAGAAAGTGCCTAAAGTTTCAAGTGCCGGATGTTTTGATTGATACCAGGAAACCTTTTGTCTCCTCAAAGATCTGGTCTGTTGAATTGTGCTCCAGGGACATCTCCAAAGCCCATGGCGGAATAAGCTTAAACCTTTTGCCGTCAGTCATGACAAGATTTAGAAGCGTTTCCGGCTGGACAGGTGTATCCGGAGAAAAATTAAATCGGACCCTGTCTGCGTGGCGTTCTATTTTTTCTATACCCAGGGACCTTGCCATTATCTTTAGCTCAATAACCTTTAATAGATTTTCTGTCGGTTCCGGCAACGGGCCATAGCGATCCTTTAATTCCTCACCGAGCACATTTATATCATCTGTTTCCTCAATCATAGAAGCCCTTTTATAGACATTCAGTCTCTGATTGACATCGGGGATAAGTTCCTCCGGCAAATATGCCTCGATATTCAGGTTTATCCCTATCTTTCCTGTTTTTTGTATGGGCTCACCCTTTAACTCCGCCATAGTCTCCCGAATAAGATCACAATACAGGTCAAATCCAACAGCAGCGATATGACCGTGTTGTTTTGATCCCAGCAGATTCCCCGCACCCCTTATCTCCAGGTCCCTGGCAGCCAAGCGAAAACCGGAACCCAGTTCTGTCAGCTCCTGTATGGCCGCAAGCCTTTTTTTTGCGTCTTCCGTAAGACTGGCCGTAGAAGGTACCATGAGATAGGCATAGGCACGGTGGCTTGACCTGCCAACCCTGCCGCGAAGCTGATAAAGCTGAGCCAACCCGAACCGGTCGGCCCGATGGATAATAATGGTATTCACCGATGGGATGTCCAGCCCTGACTCGATGATCGTTGTACACACCAGAATGTCAAATTTCCGGTGCACAAAATCAAGCATGATCCTCTCAAGGTCCTTTTCCGGCATCTGGCCATGTCCGATACCGATTTTTGCATGGGGCAGAATACGATATAAGAAATTTGCCATTTCTTCTATACCCTCAACCCTGTTATATACAAAAAATACCTGTCCTCCCCGGTCCAGTTCCCTCTGGCATGCCTCTGCAATCATATCAGGATCAAAGTGTGTGATATATGTGGTAATAGGCAGACGATTTTCAGGAGGTGTGTCGATGATGCTCATGTCACGTATACCTACCATGGACATATGGAGTGTGCGCGGGATAGGGGTGGCTGTCAATGTAAGACAATCCACTTCTTCTTTTAGCTCCTTTAATCTCTCCTTGTGTTTGACACCGAACCTTTGCTCCTCGTCTATAATGATCAATCCCAACTCCTTGAAAAGGATATCCTTCTGAAGCAGCCTGTGTGTCCCGATTACAATATCCACCTCTCCCTTGTTCAAGCCTTCAAGTATTTGTTTTTGGCTCCTTTGATCCACAAAACGGCTCAACATCTTAACAGAAACGGGATAAGCGGCCATTCGGGCCGAGAATTTCTGAAAGTGCTGCTGAACAAGGACGGTGGTGGGAGCCAGCATTGCCACCTGCTTTCCTCCCATGACGGATTTAAACGCCGCCCTCATTGCGACCTCTGTCTTTCCATAGCCTACATCCCCGCACACAAGGCGGTCCATGGGCCTCGAACTTTCCATATCCTTTTTGACCTCCCGTATGGACCTCATCTGGTCGGGTGTTTCCTCATATTCGAATGTTGCGTCAAACTCCCTCTGCCAGTTGTCGTCAGCCAGGAATGCATATCCTTTCGCCATTTCTCTGGCCGCGTAAAGGCGGAGAAGATCCACGGCCATTTCCTGAATGGATTTTTTTACCTTGGCCTTGACTTGCGCCCAATGTTTCCCTCCAAGCTTGTCCAGCATGGGAAGTGCGTCACCCGAGCCTGCATATTTCTGAATCAGCTCCAGGTTTTCCGGGGGACAATAAAGCTTGTCTCCCTCTCTGAAGTGTAAGAGCAGGAAGTCCCTGACCATGCCATCTATGTTCAGTTTCATAAGCCCCTTATATAATCCTATGCCGTGTTCTAAATGTACCACATAGTCATCTATTTTGAGGTCCGTGAAGTTTGAGAGGAGTTTTGCCCTGTGTTTAATCTTCAGTGTGGGTACCCGTCTTTTCTCCCCGAATATCTCTTCATCCGTTATCAACACCAGGTCAAGAAAATCCAGAAAAACACCCATGGAGAGGTCCCCCAAACAGATGGACACAGATGCAATTTCAGACGGCTTGCGCTCCAGATCTTCCAGGGGGAATTTATTCATCACCTGTGAACCCATTTCATACTCGTCCAGCATCTCTCTCAATCTCTCTGCCTGCCCTTCACTAAGACAAGAGAGTATTACCCTTTTTTTTGATCTCTGCCATACCTTGAATCTTTGAACTATTGAAGAAAAAACACCCTTTTTAAGTGTAGTGCCCTTTTCCTTGAGTAAAATGGCCCGGGTTTCCTGTTGTGTGTAAGGGAAGATCTTGCTTTTGTCAGTCTTGTCCTCAGGACCTTTGAGCGGGTAAAAATAAAGCCTTTGGTATGAGTCCAAACGCTCCTTCAGCTCAGATGACAGCAAAAAGGTTTCCCCTGGGGGAGGATATGGGAGATTGCGCTGTTTTGTCTTATGAAATCTTTCTTTTATTTCTTCCTCATAGGCAACAGCCTCATCCATGACCTTATCAGGATCTGATAGACATACTAAACCCTTCTGCGAAAGGTACGTTAAGATTGTGTCCGTATGTTGATACAGATAGGGCAGATAAAACTCCATTCCGGAAAACGTCTCAAGCCGTTCCAATCTCTCGCATATCATGTCAAGGTGTGTTCTGTAAAGGGCCGAATCCTTAAATGCCTCCTGTAACCGCCTTATCATTCGTTTTGCCCTCTCCTGATTCAACAGGGCCTCATTTACGGGCAGTATAACCACCTCTTCCAGATTCTCAAGAGACCTCTGTGTATTGGGATCGAATCTTCTTATGGAATCAATCTCATCCCCAAAAAATTCTATCCTGCAGCCTTGATCCCAATCAGGAGGGAACAAATCAAGTATCGCCCCCCCTTCCAATAAACGCACCTCTTTCCTCCACCAAAGGCACGGATTGATATCCCCCCTCCAGCAATTCTCTCACAATCTTCTGCCTTGGGACCGACTCTCCCACTCCATAATAACCGGTAGCCTTACCCAATGTCTGTTTGGGCATGATTTTATCCATAATTGCCCTGACACTTGCCACGACTACAACACTTTCCTGGTAAAGAAGGGACTGAAGGCCCCTTATCCTTTGCGAAATCAACAGAGGGTCCGGTTCAAGCTCTTCATAGGGAAGGATTTCCCTTGTGGGATAAAGATAAATTTGCTGATCTTTAGAGAAGAATCGAAGGTCCGAAAGAAAACTTTCAGCTTCGTTTGGGGTTGGAGTGATAAATAAAATATTTTTCTTAAACCTTTTATTTAAAAGGGCTAAGAAAATAGCTATGCCAGGGCCTTTCAGACCTTCTACCTTTACTAAAGGTACATTCTGACTGATAGCCTGAAAGGGAAGTAAAAGATAAGGATTGCAATGTTCAGACATCAAAAATTTTTTTAATTTTGGTCCCCCCGGCCTATACAGAAATATTGAAAACCTCTCTGATTCATCTTTTCCAGATCAAAAAGGTTTCTGCCGTCAAAAATAACAGGGGTTTTCATAAGGTCTTTTATTTTGTCGTAATTCGGCCTGCGAAACTCATTCCATTCCGTAATAATAACAAGGCAATCCGCATCAGGCAGGCAGTCATAAACATTATTTCCGTATTCTATACGATCACCAAAGATTTTCTGGGTTGCTTTTATGGCTGCCGGGTCATATGCCTTTATAGCGGCGCCCTGATCCAACAACTGATTGATAGTCACAATGGAAGGGGCCTCCCTCATGTCATCAGTCTGGGGCTTAAAGGAAAGTCCCCAGATTGCCACTCGTTTGCCCTGCAGGATATCATCCCCTTTCCCTTTCTCACGCTTTGAGAAATATTTAATAACCTTATCTCCCAGGACCCTCTTCTGACAGTCATTCACTTTTTCAACAGCTTCCAATATATCCATGGACAGTGCATATTGCCGGGCAGTCTGAATAATGGCCTTGACATCCTTGGGGAAGCATGAGCCGCCGTATCCTGCTCCAGGAAACAAGAAAGAATGCCCTATCCGGGAATCCGAACTGATCCCCCTTCTTACCATCTCGATGTCCGCACCAGCCCGCTCACACAGACGGGAAAGCTCGTTCATAAAGGAGATCCTGGTGGCCAGCATTGCATTTGCCGCATATTTTGTCATCTCCGCAGATCTTATATCCATGATCAATATGGGATTCCCTGTTCGCACGAAGGGTGAGTAAAGCTCCTTCATCAGTTCGGCGACGCGACAGTCATCAACGCCTATAATGACCCTGTCCGGCTTCATAAAGTCTGCTACAGCACCTCCTTCTTTAAGGAACTCAGGATTTGAAACTATGTTAAACTCTTCATCCGTTTCGCGGACAATGGCCTCTTTTACCAGATCCGCTGTGCCAACAGGAACAGTGCTTTTATCCACAATAACTTTATATGAATCCATGGCCCTGCCGATATCCTTTGCTACAGCAAGAACATGCTTGAGGTCCGCTGATCCGTCCTCTCCGGGAGGTGTGCCAACGGCTATAAAATTGAAAAGCGATTTGCGGACTCCATATGCAAGGTCAGTTGTGAATTCAATCCTTCCCTCCGCCACATTTCTTTTCATAAGAGGCTCCAGGCCTGGTTCATAGATAATAACCTCACCCCTTTTAAGCCGCTCTATCTTTGAAATATCGGCATCCACACAAATGACATCATTTCCGTTTTCAGCAAGGCATACACCAACTACAAGTCCAACATAACCCGTGCCTATCACACAAACATTCATAGGGCCCTCCTATCCAAACTTCATTTCAATATAAATAATCTATGCAATGAAGCTAAAATTTTCCAGCACAAAATAAATTTCATTTCAATGTCAATTTTCTTAGCAGAGAAGCTCAAATTTTTCAGTATACAAGTATATAATATATTTCATTTCCAGACAGAAAATCTCACCAATGAAGCTCATATCAATCAATATAGAAAAACAATTCAATCAGTTGTAATCGAAGTATATAATTTAAAAATCTTTAAAACCGATTATCATTAAAACCTAAAATAAACATATATTATATACTAGAAAGTCGAAAAAAGATAATTTTTATGAAGCCTTGGAAAAATGGATAATTGCATTCTAAATTATTTACTAATAACAATTCATAACTCATCCCTGTGATTGCCCTTGATTATTCAAAATTTATATTAAAAATTTTGCTAATAATTTTTTTTGATGTAAAATATATTATAAAATTCACTTGTTCTCCTCAAAGTTTAAGCTTTTGTGTTTTGATACCTGAAATTATATTTATTTTTAAAATATAGAACATATTAAGATACAAAAATAAACTGTCTTCTTGATTCTTTTTCAAATCCTTCTTTTCAAAAGGTGAAAAACGAAAAATAAAGGAGGTGGTTATTATAAAAAACATCCTCAATATATCCTAATCTTTAATACAAAAATAACACTTTAAATCTAAAGGAAGCATCATGAAAACAAAACGTTTAAAAAATTTATTGGTGATTTCCATTGTATTTACAATAATGGTTATGATTTCAATGAATGTCGATGCTCAGATCGTCAATCCTATTGATTTTTCCACAGCATTTTATTACCCTGTCTGGTCCCTGGTAGGAACCGGTTCGCCGTGGTGGGCCACTGCCATTACTAAACAAACAATACCACCTTTAAGTT
>JBLIRS010000094.1:0-10652 GCA_049472415.1 bacterium
ATAGGTAAGTCAACGCTTCTTCTGCAAATATCCGACAAATTAGCCAGACAGAAAACAGTTCTGTATATCTCAGGTGAAGAATCTGCAAGGCAGATAAAGATCCGCTCAGACAGATTGGGGCTTTCTTCAGCAAATCTGCATATCTATACGGGTACCCGCCTCGAGCAAATGATGAACTATATTGATACCTTAAAACCCCAGGTAATAATCCTTGACTCTATTCAGACGACCTATACGGACCGTATTGAAAGCCCTCCGGGCAGCCTGAGCCAGATCAAGGAACTGGCAACTCAATGGATGTACCTGTCCAAGCAGAAAAATATAGCCACTTTTTTAGTAGGACATGTAACTAAAACCGGATCTATTGCCGGGCCAAGGGTCCTGGAACATATTGTAGATACGGTTTTAGGGCTTGAGGGTGACCGTTATCATACCTTTCGTATACTCAGGAGTGTTAAGAACCGGTACGGGCCGACAAACGAGATAGGTCTTTTCGAGATGACCGGGCAAGGCCTTATCGAGGTGACGGAACCTTCCAAACTTTTTCTCAACACACATCAGGAATCGTATGCGGGTTCGGTTATTGTATGCAGTCTGGAAGGAACAAGACCAATACTGGTTGAAATGCAGGCCCTGGTCTCACCGGGAACTATAGGTATGGCCAGGCGGACTTGTAACGGTTTGGATCCGAACAGGGCGGCCCTTTTGATTGCCGTTCTTGAAAAAAGACTCGGATTATACCTGCAGGACAAGGATATCTATCTAAACGTGGTCGGCGGACTGAAGCTCGATGAGCCTGCCGTGGATCTGGGGATAATATTGGCTATCTATTCAAGCTTAAAGGATTACCCGTTACCCCCTGACCTGGCAGTTATCGGGGAGGTCGGCCTTACCGGAGAGATCAGGCCGATATACCAGTCTGCTTTGAGAGAAAAGGAAGCATGTAAAAGAGGATTCCGTGTCTGCCTTCTCCCTTCTGCTAATAAATCAGATGGGACTGGAGGGCAAAAAGGGCTGAAGGTCATATATGCGGATACCGTTAAAGAAGCAATTGAGCTTGTCTTCGAATCCTAAGGTTTTAATAAGGGATAATTTGTGCTATAATAAAAACCTCTAAAAAGTAGAAATAATGTTGGTTTAATCCAATATTTGGACAATAATAAAGAGAGGGGGCCTATGTTTGAGGTTGGTGAAGAGATTGTTTATCCTACCTTAGGTGTAGGTAAAGTTGAAGCTATTGAGGAAAGGGAAATTCAGGGTAATAAACAACAATATTACATTTTAAGAATACTAGCTGACAACAGCATGATCATGGTTCCTACGGATAATGCGGAAACAGTGGGACTTCGCCAACTAATCGGCCCTGATGAGGTAAACAAGGTCTTTGAGATTTTAAAGGGTGACATAGAAGAGATGTCGGCTAACTGGACACGGCGTTATAAAGATAATCTCGACAGAATAAAAAGCGGATCAATATTCCAGATGGCAGCCGTATTACGCAATCTGAGTCTGTTGAAACAACAAAGAGAGTTGAGCTTTGGAGAGAAAAAGATGCTGGAAGACACAAAAGAGCTAATCGTTGTCGAGCTTTCACATGCTCAAAAGATAACATCTCTCGAAGCTACGCAACTTATAGATCGGATTTTTGAGATAGAAGAGGTATAAATATTAAGGATTATTGTTGCCATCGTTGGTCTGTTTTTCAGTTAAAATTTGGCGAAGCATTGCTTCGCCTTTCTTTTATGGAGAGTCCGTAAAAATTGAGCGTCAAGGTCATTATCGTTGCTGCCGGAAGTGGTAAGAGGATAAGGGGAGATATGCCGAAACAGTATATCCTGCTTGCCGGGTTGCCACTCCTAGCGCATACCGCTCTCAAATTTCAAAAATCGGTATTGGTGGATGAGATTATATTGGTTGTTAGAAAGGATGACCTTGGGTGGGTCCGGGACAACATACTTGCAAGCAACAATCTGACAAAGGTCACCAAGGTTGTTGGGGGAGGTGCTGAAAGACAGGATTCCGTTGCCTGTGGTCTGCAAGAGATTTATGATTCATCGAGGGGAGACGATATTGTTATTGTTCACGATGGAGCCAGACCTTTTGTGGATAAAAAAAAGATCGAAGAATCCATTAATGAGGCAAAAAAAAGAGGCGCTTGTATTTTAGGCCTCAGGATAAGGGAAACTCTGAAGAATGTTGATAAAAACGGAATTATCAAAGGCACAATGCCTTCCAAAGACCTTTGGATAGCCCAAACACCCCAGGCATTTAAGCTGTCTTTGATTAAAGAGGCTTATCTCCTGGCTAAAAAACAAGGATTTTATGGCACTGATGAGGCCTCACTGGTGGAACGGTTACCTCATGACATCAAGGTCATAGAAGGCAGCTTCTGGAATATAAAGATAACTTATCCCGAAGATTTACAACTGGCTGAGCACTTTATAAAGACGGGGATATTTGAATGAGGATAGGTTTTGGTTATGATCTTCATCCTCTTGTGGAAGGAAGACCGCTTGTCCTGGGCGGAGTCAGGATTCCCTGCCTAAAGGGGTTGGCCGGCCATTCGGATGCTGATTGTCTGATCCATGCAATCTGTGATGCCCTGTTAGGGGCCATTGGAAAGGGTGATATTGGAGAGCATTTTCCTGACACTGATAAACAGTATTACCAGATTTCGAGTATCATTTTCTTAGAGAAGGTGATCGGAATGGTTGAAAATTCCGGGTATAGGGTCAGTAATGTGGACACAACCATTGTGGCTGATAACCCGAAGGTCTCTCCCTACAAAGCGGAAATGACGAAAACAATTGCCAAAATCCTTAAAATAGAGGAAAACAGGGTCTCAATCAAGGCTACCACCACAAATGGCCTTATCCTTTTTGCCAAAGAAGGTATTGCCGCTTATGCTGTAGTATGCCTTGAAGAGTTTTAAAAGAAAGCACTTTAGGCACTTATTTTTTTACTTTAAACATTTTCCTTGTTTTTAGAAGGATTTTTGTGGCAAGAATAGAAAAAGGGGATTTCTGTTATGGGCTTAATGATATATAACACGTTAACTGGAAAAAAGGAGGAGTTTCACCCTTTGGCCCCCGGAAAAGCAGGTATGTATGTGTGTGGGGTTACTGTCTATGATCTCTGTCATTTGGGGCATGCCCGTGGAGCATTGGTCTTCGATATCATTCGGCGTTATCTCGAATATAAGGGGTATCAGGTGACTTATGTGCGAAATTTTACGGACGTGGACGACAAGATTATAAATTGCGCAAGGCAGGAGGGTTGTAACACCAATGAAATTGCTTGCCGCTATATCGACGCATATATGGAAGATTTTGAAAAATTGGGTTTGAGGCCTGCCGATATTGAACCTAAGGCTACAGAACATATACAAGAGATGATAGCAATGGTAAGTATTCTGATAGAAAAGGGTTTTGCTTATGAGCGGGATGGTGACATCTTTTTCAGTGTCAGGCAATTACCCGGATATGGAAAACTCTCAGGCAGAGATCCTGATCAAATGAGAGCAGGCGCAAGGGTTGAGATAGATGAGCGAAAGGAGGACCCCCTGGATTTTGCCCTCTGGAAAAGATCCAAGCCTGGTGAACCAAAATGGGACAGCCCCTGGGGGCCGGGCAGGCCTGGCTGGCATATAGAGTGCTCTGTGATGTCTCAAAAGTATCTGGGCGACACCTTTGATATCCATGGTGGTGGAAAGGATTTGATCTTTCCGCATCATGAAAATGAGATCGCTCAATCGGAAGCGGCAACAGGCAAGCCCTTTGCCAGATATTGGGTTCACAATGGATTTGTTAGCATTAACCAGGAAAAGATGTCCAAATCTCTTAAGAACTTTTTTACAATTCGTGAGATATTATCGAAGTTTCCTGCCGAAGCTGTCAGATATTTCTTAGTCTCAACGCATTATCGCAGTCCTATAGATTTTACAACCGATAGAATCGAGGAGGCAAAAAAGGCGCTGGAAAGGGTATACACGGCTTTTCAGAACATAGACCTTTTGGAGGAGACAGGGAAAGAAAAAATGCGGCCTTCTGATGAATGCATGAACCGTATACAAACCCTGAAGAAGGATTTTGAGACAGCAATGGATGACGATTTTAATACCGCAGGAGCATTGGGGCATATCTTTGAATTTATTAAAGATATAAATCTGGCCCTGAGGGAATGCCAGGGAAGTCCTCAAGAAATTGTGGATCTCAGGGCTTCGAAAAATGCGGTTCAGGAGTTGGGTGCGGTATTGAGCCTTTTCCAGGAAAAAGGACAGGGAAAGGTATTAAATAACATTGCAGAAGACCTTTTGAAAATTCTGGTTGATATTCGTTTTTTATGTCGTCAAAATAAAGACTGGTCAATGGCGGATCGCATTAGAGATTCTCTTGCATCTCTCAATATCCATTTAGAGGATAAACCGGACGGCGCCACAATATGGAAAATAACAGAATAAAGAGGGATTAGGCCCGTGACTATGCTCTTTGGCCGTCGTCCTGTATTGGAAATTCTTTCAGGAAAAACCCCTGTTCAGAGGATACTGGTGGCGAAAAATGCTCACGGATATCTGCTGGACAGGATTTTTAAGTGTGCCCGAGAAAAAGGGGTATCCGTTTTGCTCGTGCCCAAGCACCAAATTGAGACTTTATTTCCCGGGAAGGTTCATCAGGGCGTGGTTGCAGAAATCTCTACCCGCTCCGAGCCGACATATAGCCTTGAAGAATGTCTTGAGAAAATGGATAAACTCCCTTATGCGCCCTTTTTGCTGATTCTGGATAGTATCGAAGATCCTCATAATATGGGAGCCCTCGTCAGGACTGCGAATGCTGTCGGCGTGCAAGGGATTATTATCCCTAAGCACAGGTCGGCGGGAATAACTCCTGTTGTAGCCAAGACATCCGCGGGAGCCATAACATCCACCCCGATTATCCGTATTTCCAATCTTGTACAAGCATGCCATATCCTCAAAAAAAAAGGATTCTGGGTTGTTGGCACGGATCTGGCGGGCAAGGAACTTTGGTTTCAGGTTGACTTTACATGTCCTGTTGCCCTTGTTCTGGGAAATGAAGGAAAGGGTATTAGTAGATTACTGCGTGAGGAATGCGACTTTATTGTCCGAATTCCCATGCTGGGCAAGGTTAACTCCTTGAATGTAAGTGTGGCCGGAGGTGTCTTAATGTATGAGATGCTTCGGCAGAGAATGATAAAAGACATAAACTATATAAGCAAAGAATCAAAAACACTCTAAGGCAAGATAATCGAAGCTTTTGAAACCCCCTTTGTTTTTCGGGTGTTGATGAAAATCACAGTCAATCACCAATGGTTTTTTATAAATTTGCCGGATTAGCCGGATTAGGATAAAGTAAGGACGGCCCATTCACCGATTTTGGTGAATGGGCCTATCCTTGGATACTGGGGTATCAACTCAGGTCTATGTTACCTGTCAGTAGTGATCTATTGTGTAGTAGTCGTACTAGTAGTCGTATTATTAAAAAGATAAGGAAAAAGCTGGTTATATAGACCACTAACTCCTAATAAAGGCGCAAGCTGGAGATAGGGAATCTGGTAACTCAATCCGGCACTTGTTTGAACTGGGTAATAAAGGTTAGACAAGGAGAACGGAGAGTATCCGCCTAGACCACTATAAGAGCTAAGAGAACCAAGACCATACAAACTACTAAGCCCTGAATAAAGACTCAATCCGCCGAGACCACTATAATAAGAACCGAGGCCGCCAAGACCATACAAACCGCTAAGCCCTGAATAAAGACTTGATCCACCGAGGCCTCCCAAAAGTCCTAAGCTGCTGCCATATGCTCCGGCGCCGTATAGACTTCCTGCATATAAGCCGCCATAAAGACTGCTGTAAGGAGAAGTTCCATATAATCCACTATAGCTTCCATAGTAGCCTCCGTAAGAACTACCATAATTACTTCCATAGTAGCCTCCGTAAGAACTGCCATAATAGCTTCCATAGGGGCTTCCATAAGAGCTTCCATAATATGATCCATAGCCACTGCTGTAACCATAAGGACTTGAATAATATCCTCCATAGGCCCCTGAGTAAGGAGAATATGGGCTATAGCCATAATTATTGTATCCCGAATAATAACTGTATGGATTGTATCCTGAATAGTAACTATATGGATTATACCCAGAATAGTAACTGTAAGGATTGTATCCCGAATAATAACTGTAAGGATTGTATCCCGAATAATAGGAGTAAGGGTTATAAGTTGTGATCTGGGCATACAGAGTAAATGAGGTAACTGAAAAACTAATAAATAACAAAATCATACTTAGGCTCAGAACCCATAAACTACATTTTGTTTTCATATGACATCATCCTTTCTGCTTTTTACTTTATGTTTATGTGAATTTATCTTGCAACATTTTAGGCTGTCACCCATGAAAAGCTGGTTGTCAGGTGACTTAGATAGTTGGCATATCCCCCCCCAGTTTTATAGATTACCAAATTTACTCTGTGTTTAAGAGTGCTGGTATGAATTACAGCAATAAATATGCCAAACAAAAGATATTCCTTAAGTTAAATTAATTTGATTAAAGAATAATTTATTTCATGAATATATAATTAAACAGTAATCTTGGGGATGCTAATGTATTGGTGATTTAAGGCCTTTGGAGAGGTAGAGATGCTAGGTTGGCCCATATTTTGATATATGTTTAATATAACTATCTGAATAAATTGACACAATTAATATATATGTAAAAAATATCATATTATTATTTTTATTGCATATTTGAAATTAGTATGAAATTGAATTCATAAAGCAGGACAAGGTTTGTTTCAAGGGGTAACACTATTAATAAAAATAGGTGAACATCGGATTGCTGTCTCTTAGAGTTTTTTAGCCTGGACCCGGGTTTGTACCTTGACCATTTAAGAGGGATTGTTGTATAAATATAGTATGCTTTTGAAATTGATACTGCTTTTTACAATTGTTCCTTTAGTTGAATTTTATATCCTTATCAAGATAGGGACTATTATCGGCGCCGGAGCAACAATTTTAATCGTGCTGGTCACCGGGATTATGGGAGGGGCCTTTGCACAGGCTCAGGGATTAAGAGTGATCCAACATCTCATGTCCGATTTAGGGCAAGGCATTTTCCCTGCTGAGCCCCTTTGGAACGGTCTTTTTGTGTTGATAGGAGCGATATTTTTAATTACGCCGGGTCTTATAACCGATGTATTAGGTCTTTTCTGTATTATCCCGTTCACCAGAGAGCCGCTCAAGAAATTGGCTAAAATGTATATTGGTAAAAAATTAGAACAAAATGGTGTTGTTAATCTGCGCTGGAATGGTTTTTAACCCGGATTTGGGCTAAAAGGATCATTCATCTCTTAGTCCCTTAATAAATTCTTCTGTCAACCTATGTGCTTCATCATCTGTAAATTGTTTAGGCGGATGTTTCATAAAATATGATGAGGGAGAATATAAAACGCCTCCTTTTCCCCTTTTCAAGGCAAGTTTACAACATCGAATGGCATCTATGACAATACCAGCGGAATTCGGAGAATCCTCAACAGACAATCTTAATTCCAAATTCATGGAAACGCCGCCGAAGAGTTTTCCTTCCATCCTTATAAAAGCGATTTTATTATCCTTTTGCCATGTAACATAATCGCTGGGGCCAATATGAATATTGTCGGAATCCAGTCTTTTTTCATTGAGAACAGATTGAACAGATTCTGTTTTTGATACCTTTTTGCTTTTCAGCCTGGACTTGTTTAACATGTTTAAAAAGTCTGTATTCCCTCCGGTATTGAGCTGATATGTCCTCTCTAATTTTACTCCCCTTTTTTTAAAAAGGGAGGCCAGTGTTCTGTGAATAATCGTTGCACCAAGCTGAGACTTAATATCGTCACCAATTATAGGAATGTTTTTTTCAGTGAATCTTTTTGCCCATTCGGGATCACTCACAATAAAGACAGGCATATTGTTTATAAAAGCTATTCCTGAGTCGAGGGCACATTCAGCATAAAACTTTGTAGCCTTTTCACTTCCGACCGGAAGATAATTCAGCATTATTTCCGCCCCGGATTTTTTTAATATCTCTATACATTCTTCCTTGGATAGTTCTTTTTCGTCTGACAAAACAAAACGATATTTTTCATCGTACTCCTTCATATGTTCTGAAAGGCCATCCAATATCCTTCCCATCCTTACCTTAACACCTGAATTTTTGACTATGTCATTACAGAATACAGTTGTACAGTTGGGTGGAGCGAATATAGCCTCTGACAAATCCTTACCAATCTTTCTTTTGTCTATATCGAATGCCACAACAATTTCTATATCCGAAGGCCTATATCCGCCTATATCCCAATGCATCAGACCAATGACATCTCTTTCTTTTTTATTCCTGTAATATTCGATTCCCTGAATTAGTGAGCTTGCACAATTCCCAATCCCCACGATAGCTATTTTAATTTTATCCATAGATAATTACCTCTTTTTTTATTACCTTAGAAATCAGAATGTTCTCAAGTCCCTATTAAATTCAGTGTATAAACTCTAGGATACTTAAATGGAATGGTAATGAAACAGTAACTAATAACTAATTTAAAGCAAAATGCTTTTTTCTAAAGCAATAATATATTACCCTGACGTGATAAAAAAAGTATATCCAAAGACCTGATTCCTTGTCAAGATTCCTAATCAATTCACAAAATCCCCGATCGATTTTTTTGCTAGCCATTATATAGGTTTACATAAAAATTCCTTGCCAACTCTTTTTCAGGGTATTTTTCCTAAAAAACTGCAACACAATAATGGTATTTTTTTGATCCCGGATTGTGAAATCAAGAAAAAAATATGCCTCAAAACTTAAGTTACTATTAGATATTATTGAAAGTTTTTTATTATACAGCCGATAATTAATAAGAATCAAAATACTTTTCCATATCGTGGGGTGTTTGATTAAGTAATTTAAATTTATAGTATATCGAAATAATTTCACTAAAAGGGGGACTGTATGAATATCTCGAAATATAATCTTCTGAAAATATCTCTGGTGATTTTTATTATCTTGGGTGTTTTCTTTTATTTATGCTCCGGCAGAGGTTTGGTTTCATGGGCAACTGAGGTTGAAAACCTTTCAGAATCCGCACAAAGCGGAAACGAGATCTTTGAGGAAGTGAACTGTCTGATGTGTCACCTATTAAATGGAGAAGGGGGCGGACTTGAGGATGCTCCTGACCTGGCAGGTGTTTCGACTAGACTCAAACCGGAAGAAATGAAGAAATGGCTAAAGGAGCATTTATACGAAGAACCCAGGTTGTCCATGTTTGAAGAAGATCCAACAGACGAAGATATAGATAATTTGACGGATTTTTTACAGACATTATAATTTAATAGTTAATTTATATCAGATAAAAAAAGATGCTCCTCTTTGAGGGTCATTTTTTTAGATCCTTTCAACTATAACGATCCTGATATAGAAGACGCCTCCCTCCTCTTCCGTCCGGTTTACTTTAAATATCTCACCATCACGGGCTGTTCTAGGAAGCCTGATGGTGTGAGGCCCAGCCCTTGTAATAATCTCCTTAAATACCCCGCTTTTGATTTCCTTTTGAGTGACAAGAAGACTCACTATTTCTTTGTCCCGATCCCTCATAGGTTTACCGGTATAATTAAATAACGATTTATATCCCATAGTCAAATTGAATTGGAGAGCAATCATCAAAATCACCAGAAAAGTCAAAATGGTTAAAGTCCCAAACCTATTGATGATTGGAACCCCGGCTTTTTTAATAACGGATGTTTTTGCAATTTTATCATGCCAACCCTGTTTGTTTGTGTCGAAGGCTATCCATAAAAACCCTGTACCAAAGGGAAACCCGGAAATGAAATATGATAATGTCCTCAAAAACGTCTCTGAATAACCAAAGCTTGCAGAGGTCTTTGACGGTATTATAGATAATCCGAAGAATCTTTTACCCGGGGTTGTTTTAAATTTACCAAGGAATAGGGCATGATAGAAGATAAATAAAATAAGCAGAAACAGCATTATTTTTTCTGAATTCGGGAATAGATAGTCTCCTATAACTGTGGAATAGGTAAGACTTCCCAAAAACATTGCTAGCATCAGAATGATTAAACCGTCCATCCAGAATGAGCCCAGTCTGATCCAGAAACCGGCCCAGGGTTGAGCCTGGAAATCCCTTCCCTGGTCTTTATCCGAAAGTGAACACTCCTGTCCAGGAGGCATCAGGGTATTTATATCCTTCAAATCTTGAAACCGGTACACCTGTGTACCACACGACGGACAGAAGTTTGTGTCCTTTTCAAGCAATCTTCTGCTGCACTTAGGGCAAACAATCTCTTTTTCGGAATCAGAACTATTTTCCATGCTATCTACAATACCTATGCATTTGTAATTTCTTAAAAATAAATACAAAAAGTGGATAAAACTTTTATCCTGCTTAAGCTCTTACAGGCAACTGTAAAGCTATTAAAATTCATATTTCTGATAGAATTCTACCATATTAAGGTATTTATTAAAAGCTGCATTCAGTTCGATTGATCCAGAATGGTCATTTATCATGGATATGATCCATGGACCTTGAGAATATATCATGCCTTAAGATTTTTAACTTAGCCTCTTACACCCCTGACTATGATATG
>JBLIRS010000095.1:0-10624 GCA_049472415.1 bacterium
GCTAATCTAAAAATCAGAATATTTAAAAGTGACAATCAAAAACCTGAAACGACAATTACAATTCCCCTTTTTATTATTCGCTTCGCGAAAAAACTTATACCTAAAAATATATCGTCCTCCTTGCAGGAAAAGGGGATAGACCTGGATTCCATTAAGGAGGAAAGGGTTATTTTTGAAGGTTCCGCTTTGGAAGCGGTCCCTTTGTTCCCGAAGAACATCAACGTAGCCGCCGCGCTCAGCCTCGCTGGTGTCGGCCCGAAAAGGACCGCTGTGCGTATCATTGTGGATCCGAAAATCAAAAGAAACACCCATCAAATAGAGGTTGAGGGTGAATTCGGCAAATTTATTACCAGGACAGAAAACCTCCCGGCGCCGTTTAACCCGCGCACAAGCTATCTGGCGGCGCTTTCCGCTATCGCCTGCCTTCGAAAGATTACTAATCCTTTGAAGTTGGGAGGTTGACAGGATGCATTCCTCGGGGCTCCTTATTCTGAATAAACCTCATGGTATGGCCTCTTTCAAAGCCTTGCAGTTACTGAAAAGAAGATTCAGATGGAAGAAGATGGGACACGCCGGCACACTCGATCCCCTGGCAACGGGAGTGTTGCCCATATGTATCGGAAAGGCTACGAGGCTGGTCCCTTATCTTATGGAACGTCAAAAAAAATATGAAGCGCTGATCAGGCTGGGCATAGAGACACAAACTCAAGACAGGGAGGGAGAAATAACCGGAGTTTATTCCGCGACTGAATTTCCCTCTCCGGATAAGATTGAGATTGTCCTGAAGAGGTTTAGGGGACAGATAGAGCAGATCCCTCCGATGTATTCCGCGCTCAGATGTCAGGGCCGGAGACTTTATGAACTGGCAAGGGAAGGCAAGGATATCCCTCGAAAACCCCGATGTATCCAGATCCATAAACTGACGTGTATATCCTACCGGTATCCCTTTCTTTCTATAGATGTTACATGCGGAAAGGGGACCTACATAAGGACACTGGCATCGGATATTGGCCGGGATTTAGGCACAGGGGGGCATCTCTGGGAATTGAAAAGGACCGGCGTGGGGGAGCATAATATAGATGATGCATTGGCATGGGACAAGGTTATGGCAATGGGCCGTGAGGAAATAGAGAAACACATCATTCCTGCAGGTGAGATACTTTCCTTTTTGCCAACAGTAAAGGTAGGCCACAGGGAGAGGGAAGCCATGAGCAATGGCAGGACATTTACGCTCACGTCACCCTGCAATGAATTCCCCCTGGATGAAACATCGATTTTGCGCATTCATGACCGGGAAGGTGAATTTTTGGGTTTGGGCGGGGTTGTTGGTAGCAATGCAGATGGTATAGAGACCGAAGTTCATATAAAACCCTCTTTGGTTATGATTCCCGCATAATATTATATGTGCATTTTATATGTGCATTTTTAAACAAAAAAACTTTACAAAATAATAATCAAAAGGAGATGGGTATGAATAACAATTTGACACTTGCCTGTCTTCAGATGTCTGTGGCCTGGAGAAAGGAAGAAGAAAATATCGAGAATGTAATGAGGGCTATTGACAGATTACCGGTAGATCAGCCCCATTTTATATGTATGCCTGAGCTGTTTACTACCGGCTTTGACTATGACTATCTGCAAAAGAGGGGTGCTGAACGAACCTGGGAGGTCCTTGAAAAAATTGCGGAAAAAGCAAAAGCCAAAGGATCGTATATACTGGCAGGTACGATGCCGGAACCCGAGGGTGATCATATATACAATACACTTTTTGTCCTGGATCCTAATGGTGAGAGAATTGCTTCATATCGTAAGATACACCTCTTTCCCGTTATCGGTGAAGACAAATTCTTTCACGCAGGGGAAAGCACCCTTGTCTTTGAGACGCCATGGGCCAGGATTGGAGTCGCAGTATGTTACGATTTAAGATTTCCGGAGCTTTTTCATAAAATGGCCCTGGATGGCGCTGAGATTATTTTTGTGCCCGCCCAGTTCCCTGCTGTAAGAATAGACCACTGGGATATACTCTTGAAGGCAAGGGCCATTGAAAATCAGGTGTTTGTTGCGGGAGTCAACCGGATAGGTTATGATCCGTTTAGCAGATTTTCAGGCCATACATGTATCATAGATCCAATGGGTAAAATGAGGGCCGGGGGAGGAGAAGAGGAGGGATGGGTTACAGGCAGTATCGATCTTCAGATGCTGAATTGCGTAAGGGCTGAGCTGCCAACCTTATTTCATTCCAATAAATAAGGTGTTCCAGAGTATATTAATGTAACATTTTGAAATTAATTGATTGTAATAGATTGAGTGAAGCTCTAAATATAAGAGACCTTATTTCATTCCAATAAATAAGGTATTCCAAAGTATATTAATGTAACATTTTGATATCGAATAGTTCGGAAAGGATTTTTTATGATCAGATTGGATGAAGTAATCATATCACAGGCTATTATAGATACATATTTTAGAAAATTAACAGAAAATCTCGATGTGGAGGTAGCAATTGTGGGTGGAGGACCCGCCGGATTGACAGCGGCCTATGTGTTGGCAAGGGAAGGAAAGAGGGTGGCCCTTTTTGACAGGAAATTAACACTTGGAGGCGGCATGTGGGGCGGAGGTATGATGTTCAATCAGATCGTAGTCCAGGATAAGGGCGTTCGCCTTTTGGAGGAGTTCGGTGTCCGGTATAAGGAGTTTCAGCCCGGATATTTCGTAGCGGATGCTATTGAGTCTGTTACCACCATCTGCTCGGCGGCTTCCAGGGCCGGGGCATCTTTTTTCAACCTGATAAGCGCGGAAGACGTTATGACAAGGGATGACAAGGTTACGGGACTTGTGTTAAATTGGTCTACAGTGGAGATGACAAAACTGCACGTAGACCCCCTTTGTATTCGTTCAAGATTTGTGGTGGATGCCACCGGGCATCCCGCGGAGGTTGTAAAGATTGTTGAAAAGAAATTTGATGCCCGAATCAATACGCCCACAGGGAAGATGATGGGAGAGAAGGCCATGTGCGCCGAGATGGGTGAGGATGAGGTGGTCAAACTCACAGGCCTTGCCTATTCAGGTCTTTATGTTTGCGGGATGGCCGCGAGCGCTACATTCGGCGCTCACAGGATGGGCCCCATTTTCGGAGGTATGCTTTTGTCCGGCCAGAGAGTGGCTGAATTGATATTGAGGGAGCTGTAGTTTGATTATACCCTGTTTTTTTTATTAAGATTACATTGGGCTTCAGATAAAAAATTGATATAATAATTTAATTAAATTAAATAAAACAGCAGAGAAGAATGGAGATATGCATAGAAGGTGAGTAAGGAATGACACAAAGGGAGAGGGCGCAAAAAGGGGAAATCACTCCACAGATGAATGCAGTTGCCGCCTTTGAGGGGCTGGACCCTGAAAAGATAAGGGACAGCATTTCACTTGGGAGCGTGGTTATCCCTGCCAATGAAGCTCATAAAGGGCTTAAACCAATAGGTATCGGAAAGGACCTGAAGACAAAGGTCAATGCCAATATAGGCACTTCAAAGGACTGCCCTGATGTGGAAGAGGAGCTGGTCAAGCTGAAAGCTGCCGTGGATGCCGGGGCTGATACAATAATGGATCTGAGCACAGGGGGCGATTTGGATAAAACAAGGCGGACCATACTGTCCAATTCACCCATTCCTGTAGGTACGGTCCCCATATATCATGCCGCTATAAAAACAGCACAGGAATCAGGGGCCATAGTTAAAATGACCGTGGATTCCATCTTTGAAGTAATTGAGATACAGGCCAGGGATGGCGTAGACTTCATGACAGTACATAGCGGGCTTACGAGAGAGGCCCTTCACAGACTAGTCCGGCAGGGCAGGGTGATGGATGTGGTCAGCAGGGGAGGGGCATTTCTGGTGGAATGGATGATATACAATGACAAGGAAAATCCCCTTTTTGAATATTATGACAGGCTCCTGGAGATTGCCCGTGCCCATGATATCACCCTGAGCCTTGGGGATGGACTCAGACCGGGCTCAGTCGCAGATGCCACGGACCGGGCCCAGATACAGGAGTTGATCATCCTGGGGGAGCTTACACAAAGGGCATGGGACGCGGGGGTGCAGGTCATGATAGAAGGCCCGGGTCATGTGCCCATTGACCAGATAGAGGCCAATATACTATTGGAAAAGCGGCTCTGTCAGGGTGCCCCTTTTTATGTTCTTGGCCCGCTTGTTACAGACATCGCCCCGGGTTATGATCATATCACGGCTGCCATAGGCGGGGCTGTCGCAGCAAAGGCGGGCGCGGATTTCCTGTGCTATGTCACACCTTCGGAACATCTGAGGCTCCCGACACCTGAAGATGTCCGCATAGGAGTGATTGCTACCAGGGTTGCCGCCCATGCGGGTGATATCGCGAAAGGGATAAAGGGCGCCATAGAATTAGACAGGAAGCTCTCAGAAGCGAGGAAGGCCCAGGATTGGAATGAACAGATCAGGCTTTCCCTGGATCCTCAATTGGCTGAGAGGCTAAGAAAGGAAAGGCAGCCCATTGATCAGTCCACCTGCTCTATGTGCGGAGAGTATTGTGCCATAAGCCTGGTTAAGGAATATCTTCATGGAAAAGGTAAAAAATCAAGAGGTGAATAGCCTGTCGGAATCCCTTCTTTATCTTCTTACCCCACCGGATATTACCGATCCGGATGCCCTCATATCTATGGTGGTTCTGGCTGTGAGGGCAGGGGCGGATATCATCCAGTTCAGAAACAAGTCAGCAAACACCAGAGAGCTTATTGAGATTGGCAGCAGGCTGTGCGAAGCGGTTCACGCTGAAGGGGCCCTCTTCCTTGTCAATGACAGAGTGGATGTGGCAATAGCAACAGGCTCCGATGGGGTACATTTAGGTCAGGAGGACCTTCCGCCTTCCTGGGCAAGGCGAATCCTGGGTCAGAAAAATGACAAGATCATAGGCCTTTCCACGCATTCAGTGGAGCAGGCCTTACAGGCAGAGTCCGAAGGTGTGGATTATATAGGTTTCGGACCCGTCTATTCAACACCTGCCAAGTCGGGATGGCCTGCCATAGGGACAGAATCCTTTGCCAAACTAAATGAAAAGCTCAGGATCCCTTATTTTGCCATTGGGGGTATCGATCTGTTCAATATCGGGCAGGTAATCAATTCCGGAGCCTCCAGGATTGCAGCCTGCAATGGTGTTTTCGGACACGATGACCTGGTTCATGCCGCGGCCCTGCTGAAAAAAGAGCTCCTTTTAAAAAATTCAAGGGACAGGTTTTAATTAAGGGGACAGTCAGGATTAAACCCTCTTAAATGAGATCCATGGATATATTCTTAAGGGGATCAACTTCTTTGAATAATTCATGGTAATGGTATAGGTATAAATGACAGCATACGCATTGACTCTGGCAGGATCGGACCCCACAGGTGGCGCAGGGATACAGGCGGACTTAAAGACCTTTGCCGCTATGGGGGTATACGGACTAAGTGTGATTACCTGCCTGACCGCCCAGAGCTCATCAGGAATCCGGAGCGTTCATCCAGTGCCTCCTTTATTCATTCGTTCTCAATTGGAATCCCTTTTGGAGGATTTCCGCATCGATGCCTTTAAGATCGGTATGGTATATCAAACGGATATCATAAAGGAAACAGGACGTCTTATAAGGGATCACAACCTGAAAAATCTGGTGCTCGACCCCCTGTTAAGAGCAAGCTCCGGCGGAGATCTTCTCAAGGAGGAAGGGATTGAGGTGTTAAAGGAGGAACTTTTCCCGTTGACAACATTATTAACACCCAACCTGGATGAGGCAGGCATGTTGGCAGGCCTGAATATCAAAGACCTTGACTTAATGAGAGAGGCTGCAAGAAGGATACATGCCATGGGCCCGGGCTTTGTCCTTATCAAGGGAGGACACCTTGAGGGTCAGATCCAGGATCTTTTCTTCGACGGCAAGACCTTTATAACAACACCCATGGAACGTATATCCGGTGAGGTGCACGGAACGGGCTGTACACTGTCTGCTGCCATAACGGCAGGATTGGCAAAAGGTTTAAACATATCCGAGGCGATCTTTAAGGCCCAGGAATATACCCGGAGGGTCATAAAGGGTGCGTTTTCGGTGGGAAAAGGCCCCCGATACCCTGATCATTTCGTGCGCTGATTTTTATAGTGGCTGGTATTGTGATATCATAGATTAATTCCTTGAAAAATCTGTTGATAAGACCGAGTTTTCAAGGTATAGTATTGCCATGTTAGATCGACGCCGCGAGATTGAAACTTTGAAAAATTGCTTAAACACCATCCTGTTGTCGGTATTATTGGCGCACGTCAGGTAGGAAAGACAACATTAGCTCGCAGTCTAATTGCCACAATCAATAAATCCATATCATATTTTGATTTGGAAAATCCTGAAGATCTTGCACGGCTCGCAGATCCTATGCTCACCCTGAAGGACCTCAAGGGAATGGTTATTATTGATGAGGTTCAAAGAGTTCCAGAGATTTTTTCTGTAATTCGTGTGCTCGTTGACCGTCTCAAAAATAATACCAGATTTTTGATTCTCGGAAGTGCTTCGCCAGAATTACTGCGTCAGGGCTCAGAGACACTTGCCGGGCGAATATATTACCATCAGTTGAATGGTTTTATGCTGGATGAGATAGGTGTATTCATGCAGGAGAAAAGACATTCCCTATGGGGGAAAAATCCGTGCAGTCGCATTTCAGAATTTATTGGATGATCTAAAACCCTTCAAGGCTTGAATAATTTTAAATCAATATCAATAATAATGTTATAATGTTTTTTATTTCCTGTACATAGGGCTATTAAATTTTCTGTTGCAGTTGCGGCAATCAGTGCATCAGCAAGACACATCCCTTAATTTGTTGATAACCTTTTCCACATCCTCCAAATCCTTACGATCTTTCCACATTCCAAAGGCATTATGCCCACTAACTGAACCAGAATTTTTTCTTTTATTTCCTAAAGGATAAATGATGCCTTTCTCTTTTCCCCTATAAAGAATGGTCACAGGTTCATTCTGGTCAAGCGCCTTTAGAATATCTTTCATCTTGTGTCTTAAATCCAAAATTGATGCTTTCATCTTTCTTGTCCTTCCTTGATCATCGGATAAATGTACACTTAAAGTATACATTTAAAATCTATTTTCTTCAAATATTTTTTATGGCCTTTCATGGTATTTCAAAGTCGGATATAAAACCTGCGTGCTCTATGGTTTATAATAAATCTTACCACAGCGCACATTAACGGAATTCTTCCCATCACTTTCAGGCGGGATCATCTCAACATACTTAAGATGTCTTGCCTTAATGACTTTTTCATCCATTTTCTGTATGTATATCCAACCAATGGAGATATCATGTTATTGTCTTCCTTCTGAAAAAGGCAAGGTATTAATATTACAAAACATGAATTGATAGAATAATAACAGGTTCAACCGGCACATTTTCATGACCGTCTTTCCGGGTTGTCGGCACTCTTCCAATCATATCTGCCACTTCCATCCCTTCAATCACTCTGCCGAATACACAGTACCGGTAGTTTTCCAGTGATTTGTCCTTGTGATTCAGGGCTATATTGTCCCTCAAATTGATAAAAAACTGTGAAGTGGGATTATAGATGTAAGGTGTTCTGGCCATGGCAACAGTCCCCCTGATGTTGCCGATTTTGTTTTCAGCCTCATTATTTCGCACCGGACGTCTGGTCTTTTCTCTCATATCCTCCGAAAATCCACCCCCTTGAATCATAAAATCTTTTATTATGCGATGAAAGATGGTACCATTATAAACACCTTCATCAACAAAGCTTAAAAAATTCTTTGCTGTGACAGGTGCCTTTTCTTGAAAGATTTCGACCTTAATATTCCCCATCGTGGTTTCTATTAGAACAAATGGATTTTTTACTGATTCAGTTTCAGTTGTAAATGGCAGTGTAACCTGAATTACGATATCTTTTTCGATCGACTTACCCTCTTCATTTTTTGCAATTAAAGTGTAGGTAGTTGTTTGGGTTGGGCTGACTGCCCTGTCGCCGAAAGCATTAACATCTCCAATATCCGGTAGGAGTTTCACATCAACAGCATTTGCAGTTTCCCATGTTAAGGTAAACGGTTCCCCTTTCCCTGTCTCAGGCGGGCTGACCTTGAAATAAACAATTTGAGGGAGTGGGATTTTAACCCGAATTTGCACTTTTTTGTCAATGGACTTACCCTTTTCATTTTTCGCAATTAAAGTGTAAGAGGTTGTTCTAGAAGGACTGACTGCCCTGTCACCGGAAGCATTAACACCTCCAATATCAGGAAGTATTTTCACATCAGCAGTATCAGAGGTTTCCCATGTTAAAGTAGACTGTTTGCCCTTCTCTATCTCAGATGGACTGGCCTCAAAATAAACAATTTGAGGGAGTGGGATTTTAACCTGAATTTGCACTTTTTTGTCAATGGACTTACCCTTTTCATTTTTTGCAATTAAAGTGTAGATAGTTGTTTGAGTGGGACTGATTGTCATAGAGCCGGAAGCATTAACGTTTCCGATATCCGGACGGATTTGCACATCGACAGTATCTTCTGTTTCCCATGTTAAGGTAGACTGTTCGCCCTTATCTATCTCATATTGGCTGGCCTTAAAATCAACAATTCGAGGCAGTGGAACCGGAGCTGGGATTGGAATTATAACCTGAACCTTGAGGTCTTTTTTAACTGTCTTGCCCTCTTTGTTTTTAGCAATCAGAGTGTAAGTGGTTGTTTGGCTTGGATTGATTGGTTTAGAGCCGGAAGCATTAACGTTTCCAATATCCGGACGGATTTGCACATCAACAGCATCTGTTGTTTCCCAGGTTAAGATAGACTGATCCCCTTTGTCTATCTCATATTGGCTGGCATTAAAATCAACAATTCGAGGTAGTGGAACTGTAGCTGGAATTATAACCTGAATTTTGACATGTCTTTTAACTGTCTCGCCCTTTTCATTTTTTGCAATTAAAGTGTAAGTAGTTGTTTGGATTGGATTGATTATTCTAGAGCCGGAATAACTAACCGCCCCAATATCCGGAAGGATCTCCACATCAATGGCATTTTCTGTTTCCCAGGCTAAAATAGACTGATCCCCTTTATAGATATTTAATGGGCCGGCCTTAAAATCAACAATTTGCGGTGTATTTGGTATGCGAAATATGAAAAAACAGGCAGCTATACCAGCAATGAGAAGTGCACCAACTATAATAGCAATTTTTATCCATTTTCTGGGTTTGGGATATTCAGAAAGTTTTTCCATAGTAACTTCAAGAGCGGTTTCTTCTTTTAGCCGAATCTTTCCTGAGGCCGGCTCGAAATCCCCATGTTCTGCCGTATACTTGATTTTCTTATCTTTTAAATCATGGGCAAGGCTTATTTTAAAAAGGCCCTTTTTGTCAGAAAAACCCGCACTTATTTGTTCTTCATCAGCTTCTAAAGTGATTTTTACACCTTCTAATAAATTGTTTTGTTTATCTTTAACAATTATTGTAAGATTGTTCTTTTCCTTTACCTCAGGAAATAAAGGGACCAATTCTATATCCAGTTGGACCTCTTCATATTCAACCTTATAAGTTATATCCTGAGATTTAAATCCCTCTTTTTCCACTTTAAAGATCAAAGACTCGCCAATATACTGAGCTGCTTCTTTATGCTCGAATCTGCCCTCTTTATCCGAATAGAGCAGTGCTAATTCCTTCCCCCTTATAAATAATCCTATTTGGGCATCTTCTATGGGCAGTTCTTTAACGGCGTCTTTTACTGTACCCAAAACCTTCATTTTTCCCCCATATTTATTATTCTTTTTAAGAGGTTATATTTAAAAATCCTCATATTTGGCACTATTGATTTTGAAAGATAATTGAGAAATAATATTTTCAATTTTTTCTTGATCATTGATAAGTATCTATTTTAAAAAGAGCAATCTGTGTGCCAAATAACAGAAAACTTAAAAATAAAGTTATGTTATCGTTTAGAGTAATTGGCAGGATTTATAAAAGATTATTAAACAAGGAAAAAGAATTTTTTGACAGGTATTTTCTAACAAATTTTAATTGAATAGAATAAAACGATAAAGAATAAAATGTTAGATAAAAACTAATGTTATTGATCGACTAACATGTCTTGTCTGACATTTTATTGTATCAATTTTTAAAGTGAGTAGGCTGTTTGCGTGCCGACAATGCACCAGTTAATTATCAGTAGATTCCTAACATTTAAACGATCATTGTTTTGGACAGGTATAAAATTTCCCGTTAACCTCACTGATATGGCTATACAAGTCATGGTTTATAATCCTTTTTTTTATTCATTTACAAAAAATCCCTCCTTGTGATAATTAAAACCTTTAAAGACAAGAAGGGATAAAAATGAAACTTATTTAAAACTGTTTTAACAGGAAAGAACAAAATGAGTCTAATTGAAAAGATCAATCTCAAAAAATTAAAAACTTCAATCAATATTCCTAAGGTCTTATATGTTCAAAGTATCCTATATGAGTCCAATGTCCTTACAATCCATTTTCAATTATCCATTGATTATCCAAACCCCTATCTCTGCCACCAGGATTGCAGTCATAAACTTCTACACCTGTACTTGGCCCGTGGC
>JBLIRS010000096.1:0-10620 GCA_049472415.1 bacterium
AGCCGGGCTTTTTCCCTGTGTTATCCTGGGACCCCAATGTAATAAGGCCTTGGCAAAGTATGGAGCTTCGGTTATGGGATGCCAATGGTCCGCTTCTTGCTGACATGAAGGTATCGGACACATACCAGACCTCGGAAAAAGATGCAGAAGAATATATCCCTGAACTTGATCTTGCCACCTTCAGATATGCCGTGGTATTTAAGACAACTCCCTCACCCTGCATGGACGAAGATAAGGATGGGTTTACAACCTGTGATGGTGACTGTGACGACTCTGATCCTGCAGTCAATCCAATGGCCAAAGAGATTTGCGACTTCAGGGACAATGACTGTGATGGTATGATTGATGAAGGTTTTGATGCGGACAAAGACGGATTTACAACCTGTGGCGGTGACTGTGACGACTTTAATCCTAAAATCAATCCTAAGGCAAAAGAGATCTGTAACGGTATTGACGATAACTGTGACGGCAAATTAGGCCCCGGCGAGATAGATGCCGACGGGGATGGGTACATGATCTGTGAGGGTGACTGCGACGACACAGACCCGTTCGCATATCCGGGTAATGGTAAGGATACCTATGTTACATATCAAGGGGACACTGCCATCAAGGTAAATGATTACACCATGGACCCGCCAACGGCAGACGTTCAGTTTTCCGCCTTATTTACTGATTCAGATTCACAGGTAATTGCGAATTGGAAGTCTGTTGGTCTTTATGTCTTAGACATGGAAAATAATTATGTCTATTCATTACGTGATATTACGGATCCCTCAGGAACAGTAAAGGTTGATATTAAAGATCTGCCGGTTGGCATATATTATGTAACTATCAAATTATATGGAGATAATTGCCGCTATAATGACTCCGGAATGAATAAACTGATAGTCGTCTATGATCCAAAAGGCGGATTTGTATCCGGCGGCGGTTTGATTGAGGCTGATGATAAGGTTACTGGACTATCCGGTAAGGTGGAATTCAGTATAAATGCCAGATATATAAAAGATGAATCCAGGGGCAACCTTACATATAAGTTTATCAATAAAGATCTGGACCTGCGGAGCAGCAAAATTGATTGGCTGATCATTATTGGCGACTACGCATACCTGCGAGGGCAAGGAAAGGTCAACGGCCAAGACGGGTATTTCTTCCAAGCTATTGTTAAGAACCTTGGAACCCCGGGTAAGGGAGTGGATCAATTCAATATTGAAATCTGGCATGGCGATCCTGACGATCTGGATTCCAAATTAATCCATAGCTTTATAAACGTCGTAGCTAAAGGTAATATCCTTGTCAGTAATAAGTAATTAATTAAGGAAGGCAAGTAAAAAGGGCAAGCTTTCTTTTATTATTTAAATAAAATACACAGAAAGCTTGCCCCAAATCTTACAAGTATCAGCCCAAAAAATTGAATGGATAAAAATATTTTTGGAGTAATCATTTAGAGTTCTTCTGCTAATTACGGATCGTTTTATTATCTTCTGATTTAATCTTTTATGGCAACAATTATATAATTCATATTTTCAAAGAGTTCTTCAATCCTTCAATTTAATAATAAAATTTAGACAATTGTTCGCAAAAAAATTTAGAGTTTTTTCTTAATTGTATGGTTTTTTTGGTTGACATTTGTATCGAATAGGGTTAAGGTTATCTATATATGGTTATCGGACCACAGGGAGTTTGTTCATTCTAATATTCTAACCGATAGGAGATAATCTCGATGAAAGAAATCATTTTTATAATAGAAGAAGACCCCGAAGGCGGATATAATGCCCAGGATTTGGGATACTCAATCTTCACTGAGGGTGAGACAACCGAAGAGTTAAAAAATAATATAAATGAGGCGCTCCGCTGCCATTTTGATAAAGAAGAGGATATTCCCAAGATAGTAAGACTTCATTTCGTAAGGGAAGAAGAACTATTAAATCATGTCTAAAAAACCTGAAAAACAGTGAATATTTACTTCCTGTGCAGTAAGGATAAAAAAAATGGGTTTATATAACAGAGATTATATGAAGGAAGAGTCAAAACCTAATCCTCTAAGGGATTCATCCACAGAGATATCCCTGTGGAAGCGTTTTCTTTTCCGGCTTTGGTTGCTTTTCCATCCCAGGTATTGGGAAAAAATGTGAATCGCGAAATACAAACTGCAGTCGTTATAGATTGTTTTAAATTTTATATTTTGTATCTTTAATTTTTATCCTGTATTTCTCAAATTTACGCTTATCGGCAGGAAGCCCTCTATGAGGGCTTCCTGCTTTTTAAGCTGGTAAGCATCGGTCCTGCTTACTAATCATAAACAACTATCAGGCTATATATTAAAATAATAATAATGTCTAAAAACATCCAGCCATCTATTCGCCGAAGGTGCTCAGAGTCTCCAGTATATCAACTTCCTGTTGCAGCGTATCATCGGCAATGGCAGTCATTTCAACCTCAAAATAGTCCTTGAATTCAGCAAATAATTGCCTGTATTCCTCAGAGACGTTTAGTGTAACGGATTGACGCTCCCATTCCCCTAACTCAAATTTGAAAGGACGAGGGCAAGTGGGCCAAAAGCAGCTACAGGGCGGCACCAAACAAGGCAAATATATACACGGTGGTCCATAATCATAAAATATAGTATGTCCGGGGGGTTCATTATCCTTTAAACTCTTGCGCTCATCAGTAATCCAGTTCTTTATCATATTCGCATAGCGGGAGAGCAAAACAGCCTTCCTTATTCCCGTGTTCTCAAAATATTCCGGCTCATGTTCCTCAAAAGGAATGACCCTGCTGTTTTGATATTCATTTCCCTCTCTATCCTCGTAGGAGACGGTTAAGGTCATTTGGGCATCATTGGAGAGCTTATTGAGTTTCAGAAGAACCATTCCCCCCTTTGTCCCCGTTTCATCGGTTTTTGTGGGAAACAGGGTGTTTACCTTCATAAGCTTGCCGGTTGCTTCATCCGCTTCCGGAGAACCATATACCTTTTCAATCTTACATCCTGTTGCATCCAGATTTAATGTCAGGTTGAATAACATAGGTGTTACCATGTATTCAAATTCTTCGACCATCCTCTCTTTGAATTGAGCTGAAGAGTGGACGGAATAATAATTGGCCCCCCTGATCTTTGTAATCAACTCTATCAGCTCTGTATTGAAATCCACCCCGATACCTATAAAGGTACTGAAAACCATATTGTCGGCATTCCCCCTGGTCATGCCCAGAAGACTCTTATCACTCGTCTCTCCGGTATTGGGCATAGCATCAGTCAAAAATATGATACGGTTTTCATATACGGTGGGGTCCACATCCAGAAATTCATCAAACATCCCGGTGGCTATATCCATGCCTGCTTCCATATTGGTGCTGCCCCTATCTTCGATATCCAGGATATGCTCCTTTATGGCATCCATGTCTGTTTCTGAGACCAGCCTGAGCGGTTTTGCCAGATAACCCACGGTCTCGAAAAGGACCATTCCAAACCGGTCATCGCCTCTGAGGTGGCCGAGAAGGTCCACAATGGTCTCTGTGGCAATAGTGATCTTTTTCTTTCCTGTATCACTATCTTCGATGGATTGCTGATTCCCGAATTGGTCATAGTAATATTGATTGAAGGCTGACCCCATTGAGCCTGAGATATCCAGAACTATAACAAGGTTCAGCTTTTTTCTCTGGAAATCCTCCTTTTTGATCCCTGAGTTCAAACCAACAGACAGGAAATATTCAGTCCCTTCGGAAAATGGCTCGACAGTTTCTGCTGCACAATAGGAAGGACAGAATTTTTCCAGACATTCTTCCTGTTGTCCGGTATCGAAAAAATAATCATAAAACAATCCCTCATATGTAATATCCGTGGAGATTGGCAAATAGTCATTTTTGATGTTCTCCCGGAAATTGTTGACATCCTTTGCGCCGCCTGTGGAATATCCGATATTGGATGATGAGCTGTAAGATGCGCTGGTAGTGCTTGCTGCTGATGATGAATAAGAATAAGCCGCACTCGAATATCCACTATAACCGCCACCATAAGCGCCATACAATCCACCACCACCGGAGTAATAGTAATAAGATCCACTACTGGACCCGCTGCTGTATCCGGTGCCCGTTGATGTCCCCTGATCATATTCCCAGTCATCAACCTTTTTCCTGGCGGGTTGGGTAGTGGATGTATTGTTAGTGGGAATGCTTGAAGGGTTCATTGGATTGTTATTCAAGAAATTGGTAAAAGTATATTGGTTGGTCAATGGATTTGTAACAGGATTTAATGGATTATAGAAGCCCCATCCGTTATTAAACATATTTAACCCGCCCGGCAGATAGTTGAATGTATTGGAACTTCCCGGCAGGTAGTTGAATGCATTGGCCCCACCCAAAAGATTATTGGGATGATTTAACAAACTTCCCGGATAATTGTTCATTTGAAAATTGCCCACATAACCTTTTACATTATTAAACTGATTGTTATTAAACGTATTAAACATTGTGTTATTAAACAAATTGACCAGATCAAAAGAAGGATTTAACGACATTTGAATTGGCATTATATAATTAGATGTGCCGGGTAAATCAGACATCCCGCCCAGATTGGGCATCGGTATCGTGTAATCAAAAAAATTATTGCCACCTTTGTACATTATACATATACCTTCAGAGACGGCTAATAATCCTATGCTGATCGTCAGGATCAAAAAAATAATTAAGATATCTTTTCTACTCATTACAAGGTCCCCCTGTCTTACTTTATTATGTGATTTATTAATTGAGATTTGTGTTATACCATATTTATTACTTATAAATTCCCAGACCTCCCTTTTAATTTGAAACTTTCTACCCTCCTCTATTTTTAATAGACGAAATATAAATCTTTTTTCCCCAGATACTTTTCATGTAACGTCTATTCAGTGATAAGGGCTCCCCCCCTTTTTTCATAAAAATTATACGTACCCTATAAATTTTATGAAAGTTATGCCTTGTATCTAACTATTTTTTAAATCATTTTTCTGATTTATATGTTCTGCGCAATCTTCTTTTCTTAAAAAATAAGCCCCCTAACCCGAGTCTCCGATCAATCCAAAATTATTAGAATAATCAATAAATTCAAAATATTAAATAAGTGCATTATTGAATTTCCAGTCTTAGATATCTATAGCAAGAGGAAAATACACAATAAAAAAACAGGTTTTTTTCCTTTAAATCATTCGTGCTGGCCAATTGGCACAATGTTTGCTCAGGTTCAAAGCCAATAAAAGAAGGTTTGAATTAGAACATTAAAAAACCTTTAAGGATAATATTTCAAAAAAATTTTTTGATGTCATAAGGGTCTCAAGCGGATGGAGTTATAGACGGCTATATTATTTCAATATCAGCGAGGAGGTGTTAAATGAATTTTATAAAACAAGACGGTCGGGGTAGTAATTATTTTTTATTGCTCTATAGCCTACATATTACTACTTAAAAAAACAAAGGAAGATAATATGAAGCGATTTTATTTGCAGTTTTTTATTTACTTTTTAGGATTTTGTATGATTCTCGTTTTTTTCTCCGCCTGTGGCAGCAGCAGTTCCAGCAGAGCCAGAGAAGCGGACTCTTCAGGAACAGGCTCCATAAATTTCAATCTTGACTGGGGTTCCATTTCGGCTCCTCGTATAAGAACCCTCTCCCCGAGCGGAAATGCTTGTATTGACTATGGAATAGAAGCCATTGAAGCCAAGGTCTATAAAGATCCGAATACGGTCATTGCTTCCGGAAGCTGCCAATGTGACGCGAATCAAAGCACGATAACTGATGTACCGGAAGGATCAGGATATTCACTGGTCGTTGAAGCCCTTGTATCGGGAATATCTCTGTGGCGAGGAGAGATAACAGATATTACAGTCATTCCCGGAGACACAACGGAACTGGGGTCAATCGTCATGAGTTACATTGGTGATGATAATACCCATCCCAGCGTACAGCCTGTAACTCCTTCCAGCGGGGCCACGGATGTTCCTATAGATATAAATATCATAGTCCTATTCAATGAGAATATCATTGAGGCTTCATTAAATCCCAATACATTTATACTTGAAAGCGCTGCAGGAAAAGTAAGTGGCACGATAACATATAATTCTGAAAGCATGATAGCAACCTTCGAGCCTGATGCCCCTCTCTCCTATTCCATTACATATACTGCCACAATAAAGAAGCAAGTCCAGGACAAAAATTCCCTTGAATTGTCCAATGACTTTGTATGGAATTTCACTACGGAAATGGACTCGCTCATATGGGATGAAGGCAAGTGGGATGAAGCCAAATGGATAAATTGAATTTTAAATTATGTTTTTTCTTCCATAAAAATATGGAGGTATTAAATATGAAAAAATTTTAGAATGGGTAAGTTAAGTTAATGGGGGGGCGTAAGACAACTTAGATTTTTTAAAATTGAGGAGATTAAACAATGAATTATAAAAAAACCCTGTTTTTTGTTTTGTTATCTCTTTTATGCAGCTTCGCAATCCTTAATTCTTCTTTTGCCGGGAATGTAGACCTATCACAAATCAATCAATTTGTACCTAACACACCTGCGAAGGCTTCTGAGGTAAACAGTAATTTCGAGACATTACGTAACGCTATCAATGACAATGATGTTAAAACAAATCAGGCAGCCACCGATATCAACAGCCTAAACTCCAATGTCGATGGTTTAAACTCCAATATGAGCAACCTGACATCCCATGTCAACAGCTTGGACTCTGATATCAATGGATTAAATTCTGAAGTGAATGGAATAAAATCAAATATCGATGGGTTAAGCTCCAATATGGATGGTTTAGGCGCTGATGTAAATGGCCTAAGCTCTGATATTGACGGGTTGAATTCTAATATCAATGCGCTGAGTTCAGACATCAACGGATTAAGTTCGGATATTAACGATTTAAATATCGATATCAATAATCATAAGAGTTATCCTGATGCTCATCATCCTCGCTATACTGATGCCGAAGCAGTAAACGCAATGAAAGAAGCGGGTATAGGGGAACTAACCAATAATAGTGTAACTACTGACTTTACAGGCACTTTTATGGCTCAAAATGTTTCCATTCCGGATGGTGACCCTGTCGGTGTAACAAGTACGATTACCATACCTGATATTGGCATAATAGATTCTATTAATATCAGTGTCGAGATTAACACTTCCGACATTTCAGAATTAGACATTAAACTTATCGATCCAAATAGTAATGTATATCTATTATACGAGAGAAATGATTGGGCACAGGGAACAACTCTAACCGGAAGCTGGCCCGATCCAAACTCAATCCTGGATGGAGATATCACAATTTGGACGGATAAAAATCCCAAAGGGAACTGGAAGCTCTGGGTAATTGATCATAGCGACGATGGCTTGGAGGATGACGGAGAAATAACGGAATGGAGCATAACAATTAAGGGATTTTCCACTGATACTGTCACCGTAAACGCCGATTTAACAGTAAATGGTTCTATCCGGGCCAACGGCGGCGGCGCTCTCATTACTCCCACCAAGATGCTTATTTCACGTGTTCAAAATACAATCTTCTTTACAGCAGCGGATGGTAGCCAACACACATTGAATATTGCAGACATTACCCTGCCGGTTGGGAATACTCATATTCATTATTATCCGAATTGTACTGAAAATGACTGTAAATCGGGAGATAGTAATAACGAATCGGTCCTGTTCCTGAATATGGAAGGTTCCCCATCAATATGCTGTACATTGCTTGGTGATGAAGATGATCATACATCTGTCTCAAAGGGATTATATTGGGCTACAGATAATGGTAACAATAGTATGGATGCATGGGGAAATTCTTCTACACCAACATTTAAGCTTTCAAAAGATGGAATTTCAGATGGTATTCCTATGGGGAATTATTCAAGTTACGCAATTATCTGCTTCTAAGGCTTATATAAAAAAAACTCACCTCGCTATATTCTGCGGGGTGAGTTTTTTTCTTAATCTCCTTTAATAAACTATAATGACATTTTTTCTAAAAATATCGAAATTATCTCGTAATAACACCCCAATTTATGGGACTTCCTTTTTTGGTTTCTTCTCCTGGATCCTGTAAAAGGTCAGCCAGGGAGTATTCTCTTTTGACCGTCTTGACCTTGGCATCCCCTATAATTACAAAATCCTCATCAATGTCCGATTTCCCCGTATAAAGAATAAGTTTCATCCCTTCTTTCAGCCCATCATCTTTACAGATGCCGGTTTTTAATTCTTCCCCTGTGAGAGAGATAACATCACCTTCACATATGGGAAAATGGGCCTTGAATTTTGCCGCCAGAATTGAGCAGATATGAAAGGCATGTTCCCTCAATCCCTCCTGCCACACCAATTCCGAAGTATCTATTTCCTCGCAGACATCTTTGGTGGCCAGGATCACACCGGTTTCCAGATCAACCATACTGGCAGAAAGGGTTATGGAATCTTCGGCTTCCTGAATATAGCCCAGCAAAAACGTATCTATCCAGATCCCGGACTCAGAGGAAAGGCCCAGAAAAGGTCTGCCCAGATGATAGGACAGACTTTTTTCATCCACAATTAATGGAAGATCTTCAAGTTCTATAATACTGAACCTTCCCTGGTCTATAAATGCTTCTATCAACTGATAGGTCAGATCTCTTTTCATTTTATTTTGATCATGGTCTCCATATTGGTTTTGTGTAATGAAGGGAATGGCTATCCGCCACCTTTCTTCTAATTGATGGATCTTTTTTATCTTTTTTGTTATCGGGACCGATCTTTCCCAAACCTTACCCGACACGTCAACTACCTTTATGTGAACAGCATTTTTCCCCTCCTTAAGCCTTATCATTCTGTTGAATAAAAACCGTCCTTCTTCCTTTGCCTCGATGTATTTTTTAAAAACCCGGTTGAAGAATTTGCTCCAGTGAAGGCCATAGATGGAAAGAATGGGTTCATCATTTATCGTAATCTCTTTTATCCGGCCCTGTGCCAGGATCTCGATCTGAGGACAAATCTCTTCATTAAAGGTCTCTTCCGGAAGCTGGCTGATATTGATCCGGATTGGGTCCAGGCTTCTTCTTGAGGCTGTCTGATATAACAAGGAATTTTTCCCCGAATCGCTGGTTAAAATCCCGGAGGCCATTGCTATTCGTATTTGCTCATGATACGCCGGATGTTCTTCCTTTAAGATATTCATCGATCCGCTCGTCTTGTTTTTTAATGAATCCTCTGCCTCATATATCAGGATTCCTCGCTGCCATTCCTGTAAAGAAAGTTGACATTGGAAGGAATACGCCCGATAAGATTCACCTGATTCTTCTTCTGAAAAATCATCCATAAGGTTCAGGGCGACCCTTCTGCCATTCAGGTAAAATTTAATAACATCTGATGGGTCATATACCAGGCCCTTAACAAGTATTAAAGAAGACGGATCATCCTCCCCGGGCTTCGCGAAAAAGATCATGGGACCCTCCTGATCCACAAGTATCCTGACTATTTCTTCTTTATGCTTACCAAGAAGATCGACCACTCTGATCAAAATGTCATTGATCCCCGTTCTTAAAAAAACTTTCTGTTGAAATGTCTTGAATTTGGGTTGGCTAAGCTCCAGGAGGGATTTAAGTTCCCCTCCATTAACCTGAATAAGAACATCCGCGACAAATGTATCATCCCTCGCAAGACCCGAGAGTACAAATTCCGTTGCGGCAATCGTGCGTGGATAGAGATCGAGTGAGAGTTGAGGGGATTCACGGTCTTCCCTGGTTAGGAGAAGTTTTTCCTTACGCACCTTGTTGATATATAATTTGGCTTTGGCGGATTCACATTGATCAAGTGAGATCATAAGGTATTTCAGGGCACTATCGAGATCATTAAGGTGATAATAGGCTATTCCCAATTCCCTGTTAGGAAAATATTCGGGTAATCTGTGCATACCGTAGGTCCTAACCCATCTCCCGTCAACTTCTCTCTTATTGGCCGCCCTTAAAAACTCATCCTTCGCATTCTCCCAGCACCCTCCCTGGATACAGGAGATACCCCTGAGATAGCAGCTATACCAGTTTTCCGAAAAGATCCATTCATCAGTCACACAATAAGCCCTGCCATCCTTTACACATGGCTCAGGGAGCCGGTTTGCGCATCCGGCAAGAGAAAGAAAAACTGCCAGAATCAAAAAACATAACAGTCGGGATGAGATCCGGTTTTTCAAAATTTGCAGGATTGATCTCATAGAAATAACTCCTAAAACAGGTAATAAATTATAGACGCGTGAAAATAATGCTGAGCGATCCGGCCGGAGATATCCTCTCCTTGAACAGACTCGGCATATCTTTTATGTCCGAAACGAAATTGATATACAAAATCAAAGGAAAAAAGTTCCTTATAAGATATGCCGGACCCGAAGCTTACTCCGAAGATATCATCAGGCCTCCCGCTTGATGGCTCAGGATCATACAATACCCCTGCTCTTATGGGAATTATTCTGCCCGGTTTCTGGAACAGATACTCGGTTCCCAACCGCACCTGAGTCGTGGGCCTGACATCGTTGTCATCCTTGTCCTTCTTGTTAATAGGACTCCTCTCATCTCCTGAAGGATACTTAAGCACATATCGATCCCAACGGGTATGGTATACATCCAGGG
>JBLIRS010000097.1:0-10607 GCA_049472415.1 bacterium
CAAATAATCCTATCCGCTTAACTTTATAATTTTTCAAGATATCAGTATGTTCCTTTAAGATCTTTACTATCTCATTATCCGTAAGTTTTTTAATTTTCATCTTAGATTTCCATTCTCTATTAATTGGCTATCATTTAATGCATATAATATATCTTTGATGTTTTAATATTGCAAATAATACCAAACACTATTTGTAAAGCAACAATTTTCTTTTAAGGGATGCAATATGTATATTAGTTCTGTCCATGCCTTTGATGTTTAGTAAGCTTATATTTCTCACTATCCTCTACGACTTGTTTGCTCGGAGGTAGATGGTTAAATGATTTGATATCAGGGAAATTAATAGGGGACGTTGTTTACAAACCTTACTTGTTTTTGTGCAATCTCAATAAGCTTCTCATCCAAGGTTTCGTTTAATTTTAATGATATTGTTCTCAATACCTTCTCCCCTTAACAAGTATTACATGACTGTCAATATTGTAATATTATTTTGTTGTTTATGTCAAATTAATTGAGAGTTAATCAAATATAGTTAATGATCACGGCAACATGTGAGCGTTTCCGTCCTATCTTCATGATCACCCTGGCCGCGGTCCTGGGGATGCTTCCCCTGGCATTGGGCCAGGGGATCGGCGCTGAGATGAGAAATGCAAAAGGTATAGCATCCGCGGGCAGCATCCTGGTATCCCGCGTGCTCACCCTCATCGTGATCCCCATATTCTACGACCTTTTTACCCACAGGCAGAGGATTAAATGATTTGATGTCAGACTCCGATCTCTAAAAAACAGGAGGGGCTGTCACCTCAACAGTCAGCTTACACTGATCCTCTACATTCTCGAGCAATATCCAGTATCCCTTTGCAGGTTTCAGATTCTCTGATTCGAGGACCCTTTTGTATCCCGTTTCCCGATCATAACCATATATAACCTTGATAACACAATTTTCTGACAATACCCTGGCATCTGATGAACAGCCCCCGATCATAAGCCATCCGCTATCATTGACTGAAAGGCTATACTCAGCTATGGACTGACCTGTCAGGTCATATGTTTTTGCCTGATCCATTAATATCCAGTACCCTTTATTAGCTTCCATGCTTTCTTCCTGCTTCACCCTCTTGTAGCCCGTAGCCTTTTCATAACCATAAACAACTTTTGCTTCAGGAAATAGTGATGAGAGATAAGTGTTCTCCGGTATCAGCGGAAGAGAGATCATGCTCCATCCATTGGGCAAATCCAACGTAAACTCATTATCCGGTGGCTGAAATGGGGTAATGTTTATTATGACATCTCCAAATATACTATTAAAATTTACAGAAGGATTCTGGGAAGAGAATTCAAATGCTTGGTAGCTACTACTATTAAAGGAGACTACAAAGCCTTGTCTTTTCTTAAATCCAAGACTGAGGAGATTACCATTTAAGGGGTAAGAAATAATGCCGCCCGCTAATTCCCCTTCCACCTTTATTTTGCCCAAGCCTGTATCCGTAACATCAAGCTGTGAAAAATAGGACGCCAAATCTCCAGGTAAATACCCTGAATACAGAAAATTATTTGCGTCATAATCCAATTCAAAACTAATGGGAGAGACTTCTTCTGTTATATTGATTTTTACATCCATCCATAGTTTTGCGTTTGGATCTTCTACGGCGCTTGACCCCTCATACGCCATGCCGCTTGCAAAAGGTGGAAGCGGAAATGTTTGTGGATTACAATCGATCCTATTCAACAGGACAGATATATATTCCTGATTAAACAATGTGCCATCCTGATAATAAAGGGATAGTGATCCTAGTAGATCACAACCTCCGATAATTCCATACCCGAAATCGTTATTACATTTCGAATCAGAAGGGACAAAATCACAGAATAACGCCCAAAAGGACTTTGTCTGGTTATTCACTATTTTTTTCAACAGTATTCCGCCTATTAAATACGAGCAATCACTGCTATTGTACCCATGGCCGGCAAAACGACCATCCTGCTCAAGATTCAATGATATTATGTCTGTATAAGGCTCTACTTTGTAACAGTAAGTATTTAATAGATCTCCGGTTGAGCCCTGAACAAAATTGCCTTCGCAGGCACCAGAAAGATTTAAAGAACTTATTATACCACTCTTGCCACCGGTCAGATCAATCAAGGTCACGTCGGATGGATTCTCTTCACATGGATCTCCATCCGAATTGTATGTGTATAAGCCTTGGTCGTTGGCGTAACCTGAGATTACCCCGTATTCAAATGAGTGACCCTTTGAGGGTTCCATGTCAACGAATAATATCCAGCGATTTGGATCGGCCTGATCCTGCCAGCCCCCCACAAGATACTCCCCGCTTTCAGGGGAATAACCAAATCCCTTGATCTGGCCATCCGGCAAGATCGTCAAATAAAATTTGTCTTTATATGGACTTAATTGGAAACAGTGTTGTTTTACCTTGATCGTAAAAGGCTTTTCATCCCTGCCGCCTTTCCCATCCTTCACGATTGCCTTTAATCTCAAGTCATAATCAGCATTGTCCTGTTCATCTATCCTTAAGGTTAATACCCCTGTAAGTCCATTAAAATTAAAATCCAGTCCATTATGATTGATAATTCGGTTGTTCGGATCACGTAAGTCATAGACAAGTTTATCATTATCAGGATCTGAGGCGTTTATCCGAAGCGAAACACTTTCTCCACGAGTCAGGTATAAAGTCTCTATTGATTTTGATTCAGGGTCACTTGTATCCGTTATGGATGATAATTGGGGATGATGATTATCCTTTAATAACAGAGGATGGTATTGATCCACACCATGATTTATCCCTTTTGTGCTGCAGGGATGAAGATAATCCCAGTAGCTATTGGGTTCTTCATCAAGCACTTCTGATATGGCCTTTTCAGGATAACCATTTTGATCAAGGAACGGGGTGAATCTATTGGGAATCTCTTTGCCGTCATATGTAAAAAACCATTCATATCTGCCTGTTTCGTCAACCGCACCCAAATTCAGGATCACATATTCCTTGCCGTAAACAGCAAAATTATAAGGATCGGTAGGTTGTTCTCCGAATACGCCGTGAAAATAAAAAATGTCATATCCGTCTTCTTTGCGGCACCAAATTTCCCATGATTTTCCCTCTTCACCTATAAGTGTTATATCGTAAGGTTTTCTTTTGACAACCCTGTAAGGAATCGTAGCGCTAAATGCCAGCTTTGATGAGTTATGATTAGCATCAAAATAATCTTCGTAACCTATGGTTGAATTAATCTGGTCAATTAATGCATCTGTAATGAGGACATAATTGGTGTCAATAGGCACGGTCTTGTAATCAGCACCCGTCCATTTATTAACTAATTCTCTGGGCATATAAAATTCCCTTATATGTCCGCTATGGGGATTTATATTATTCCCCTGAATCAATGATAAACGGGTATTATCTATATCCTCAGTGTAATATTTAATGGGTTCGCTATTATGACCTACGCCATATCCCAAAAAGATTTTTTTGGGAATTTCCTTATCTTTAAGAAGATAATCAAAATCGAAAAGATAAGGCAGAGGCATAAAACTATCATGGGTCCCGTAAAGTATGGTAATCCTCTTTTCCTGCAATGAATCTATTAAATCAGGATCTCCAGAATATACATATCCAAATGCGGATTTATTATCTGCTTCATTTGAGTCCACATTTAATAATATGTTACAAATCAGATCTGCCTTATCCTGTGGTGGTGAAATATAATCATATCTAAACGCACACGGTGACCCTAAAACCGTATTAAAAATATTACCAAAGCCGGGAAAAGTTGCAACAGAGAGCCTCGCCATAGATCCAATTTTAAACGGGACACAAGCTCCATGGATCGATGATACGTTATAATCATCTTTATAAGGGTTTACTCCCCAAATAAGCGGAGCGTTTCCCCCTCCGCGAGAGCCGCCTTCTTTAAATGTTATGATCCTGCTTGTATCTGCGCCATAGCCGGCCATTGCTTCTAAAAAACTCCCCATATCGTGTATAGCACTTTCATGATATCCCTCGGTCTCCCACCCTCCGGCATTTGATCTAATAACGATCAATCCATCATTATTTGGATCATTCGGATCTTTTGTTGACTGTCCAACCCAGATGGCAAAGCGTCTTTCATCCTCCAATAAATACATGGCATTAAGATCAATATAAAAACCGGGGCATTGTAACAAAACAGGATAAGATCCGTCCTTTTTCCAAAACGGGGGAAAGATTACCGTGAACAAGCTGCTGCTGTGGTACGCGCCATTATTACTTGCCCATAAGTAGATATTATTGACAATTTGAATATTCGGATGGTCTTCAATCAGATAAGATTTTTCCGCTTTAACACGAGGAGTAAAATTTAGTATATCGCAATGATAGCCCGTTGCCTGAAATACTGCCTGTTCAAAAGCCTCTATCTCGTTAGGTATACCATCATTATCATCATCATTGATTGGATTGTTTGATTCATCGTATTTTACCTTGATTTCATTGTTACAGGTATTTTCATTATGATAATTATTGTAAGAGGGTTTTTTAGTAACATCACGAGGATACCCATGCTTATCCCAGTTCATCCAACGATCATCAGCATCTTTTCCATAGAATGGATTAAAATATCCTTCCTCTTTTTTATCAGAGTCATTTAAAACATCCCTTTCACTATCATCTCCACCTGTGGCTGTAAAATGAGTTGTAATATATTCAGGGAGCCTGACATCAGGGATTACATAGTCGGAGGGAAATTCATAGGCCCCCATATCATATCTTTTCACCCCATCTTTAACCATTTCTCCGTCTTGGGGCCTTGGATTTCCATCCCTGTCATCAGTGAGGACAATATTAGGGTCAGTATTTGCATCAATACATGGGGAGTACGGTAGTAAATGCCCCATAATATCAGCAAATAAGGGGTCCACATTTATGTTTTTTTGTTCTTCTTCGCCGTAAATTTCACCATAAGGCATTTGAATGTCGGAATATGAGATCGTGGTTAAAAAGCTATTATTATCTTTTATATATAATTCTTCTGCATAATAGATTCCACTAGGATCACCGTCTATGGTGTCTTCCCATAAAATGCTATTGGTTATAATAGGTGATGAATTGGGATCATTGCAATATATCCCTGCACCTCTGCTTTTTGCCGTATTAAAACAAATAGTAGAATTTATTATAGTTGGTGATGATAAAGAATAACAATATATTCCACCACCAGATGGATTGTCCCCCCTATCAGAATATGCTTTATTAAAGGCAATTACACAATTAGTGAATTTCGGTTTAGCATTTCCTGTACAAAATATTCCACCGCCCAACCATGCCAAATTTTCGTTAATAATGCATTTGTCAACTTTTGGAGATGATGAACCATGGAAATAGATTCCTCCTCCGTGGTTAAAAGATCCGCCGACCATCAGATTGTTTTTACAAATTTTGCAATTAGTAATTTCTATTTTTTTAGAATAAGAGTCAGCATTTAAACAACATATTCCTCCACCACGTCCATTTATAGTATTATTCAATAAAATCGTGCAATCGGTAATTTTGGCTGAGGATTGATTCAAAAAAATTCCACCACCACCGTCACTGGCTTCATTTTGACTAATTTTACATTTTATTATGCTTGGATCTGAACACCAGGAACCGATTCCACCACCACTTCCAGAATCATTAACACCAATTCCGGAATGATTGTCGTAAATATAACATCCCTCTATGGTTGGTGAAAATCCTCCGCAATGATCCATAGAGATATTAATACAACAAATACCTCCACCTATATCAGTTGCTTTGTTTCCTTTAATGATACAATTGCGAATGGTTGGTGAGGATCCATGGCAACAAATCCCTCCGCCTCTCCAAACTGATATATTTTCATCATCGTATCCGTTTTCACAAATAATACAATTCTCTATTATTGGTGAAGAATTATAACAATAAATTCCACCTCCATAACAATTTTTGCCACTAACATCACAAGAAGAACCCTTTCCGTTTTTTAAAGTTAGGCCACTTATAATTGAATTCTGAATTACATTATTATAAAAAGCAACTACGCTATCTACATGGTTCCCGTCAATAATAGTATCAGCAACACAATTTGGATCGTTGGGATCTATGCTTCTTAGGATAATGGTCTTCTCCATATTTATAAATTTAATATTCTCTATATATGTCCTACGCTCAAGAATAATCTCGTCTCCGGAATCAACATCAGGATTATCAATATAGTTCTGAATCCTTTCTCCTGGTCTAACATACCATGGCTTAGCATTAGCGGGAATAGAAAAAGACAGCATTATTGACAAAACAGAAAAAAATCCAAAAATCAGAGATAAAACCATTATTATTTTTTTCTTCATGGGGCTCTCCAAATCTTTAGGTTGATTTTTCAGGTTTGATTGATTTAGATTTTTTACTATATTTTTAATTTTAGACTGATGAATTATTAAAAAGCCCTTTTCCTATCTGAAAGACTTTATTAAAAAGTATCAACACACTACTTTAATGGATTTCTTATGAGAGAGTCAGAATTGATGCTTTAAAAAAGTTATCCTACAAATCCCCGGTTTTAATTGATTATGAGATTAATCTTATTTTCCCCCTCTGATTCTTGATATTGATAGGCTTTATAACCTTACGAGAAGTAAGATATATGATATAAATATATCTTCAGTATATTATTTCAGAGAATTATCCATTTATGACTTTTAAAATTTTATTAAAATTCTATGTATCTAAAGATTGTGTTGAAATAAAGATGAAATTTGATTCGGAATTAGATTAATTTTTATGTATACCATGACTATTATTTTTTTTCAATGCCAAATAAATATATACAATTATTATATTTAAATTATAAAAACATTACTTCATTTTAATAATTCATTAATTCATGGCATCCAATAGAGTTTAAAATATATCCTCGATACAATTATAAAATCATAAAATGTCCCTATATTTGTATGTCCCTATAATTAAAAATATGGTATGAGGACAGTAGCATGTTTCAATTTGTACCATTTTTTTGTATGATTAAATTAACAAGACATAACCAATAATTTTTTTAATTAGCAAAATGAAAAAGCCGGAGAAAAAAACAGAGGATTTGAGTCTCTTCAAAAAAATCAGAAAACCTGTTCCTCCGCCATCCCGGCCTCACGAAAAAAAAAAATATGATAGAAAGAAATTTAAAAGCGATACCAGGGAAGAAAAGGATAGCTCGATGTAATGGATTCCACGAATCTTAAACAGCGAAAATAAAAAAAAGTAAATTTGGCATAAAAAATTAATCAATAAATCAATAAGATAAGGAGATAAGATTTTGCTTCCAGAAGAAATCAAAAAAAAATATGATGATTTTTCCAAATCCGTTCGCGGGAATGATATTTTAGATCCAAAGACAACCCTTCTGATCTATATAGCCGCCTCCATGGCTGTGGGCTGTTCTCACTGATTGGAACATTTTCTTGGCGTTGCCAGGGAAAAAGGCATTAGTGATGAGGAACTGGAAATAGTTCAAGGTATTGTTATGGCGGTTTCGGGGGGCAGGATCCGCGCCCAATTTATGGATGTTCAGGAAAAAATAAATAATAAAGAAAAACCTGCGGCTGAAAATCTTTAAGATTTTATGAAATTGAATGCAGAAGATTTATTTAAGGTTAAAAAAATGAAATATCCCTGTAATCATTGCAATCATTTTTTCTTTTTAAATCCCTATTGATAATTTCCATTCTCCCCGGTAAATCAAGGATTCATGACTGTTTCATATATAAAACTAAGGCAATTTGACTTAAGTCAATGTAAATCTGTTTTGGAATTATTATAATTATAATAAAATAACCAGACGGTAAATTATTGTGTCAATTAAATTCGATAAGGAGACAAAATCATGAGATGCCCGGGACAGGATACCCGCTTTTGGAAACCTGAAGATATCTTTGAGATGACTTGCCCCAAATGCGGACATCAGGTTGAATTCTTCAAGGATGAACCATCACGCAGATGTAAAAACTGCGGGAACAGGGTCTTAAATCCGAAGATGGATTTTGGGTGTGCCACCTACTGTAAATTTGCGGAACAATGCCTGGGAAACCTGCCTCCCGAGCTGTTAGCCCAAAGGGAAGAGATGTTTAAAAACAGGGTGGCCATCGAGATGAAAAGATATTTCAATAAAGATTTCAAAAGGATTGGTCATGCGGCGAAAGTGGCGAGATACGCTGAACAGATCCTTCGAAAAGAGAAAGGGGACCCGGCTGTTGTGTTGACCGCTGCCTATCTGCACGACATCGGAATTAAAGAAGCGGAACAGAGGTATAAAAGCAATGATGCCGCCTATCAGGAGAAATTGGGACCTCCGGTTGCCAGGGAAATTTTGGAAAAACTCAGGGCTGACCCGAAGCTGATCGAAGAGGTTTGCGATATCATCGGTCATCACCATCATCCCGGACCGCAGGAATCCGGCAATTTTAAAATCCTTTATGATGCCGATCTTCTGGTCAATATGGAGGAAGTCTATAAAAAATCTTCTCCGCAAAAAGAAAAAATAAGCATCTTTATTCAAAAAAACTTTTTAACGGATGCAGGAAAGGTCCTGGCAGGCGAAATACTATTATCAGAAAAAAACTCAAATTGATTAATAAATGAGGAGTTAACAATGAAAATCACAAGAAAGATCATGGAAATCAATGAGGATCTATGTAATGGTTGCGGACTTTGTGTAAAGGCTTGCTCTGAAGGCGCCATAGAACTCATAGACGGAAAGGCAAGACTGGTGGCGGAAAAATATTGTGACGGGCTTGGGGCATGTATCGGAGAATGTCCCAGTGGAGCCATAAATATCATCGAACGAGAGGCAGAGGAATTCGACGCTGAAGCGGTAGAGGAGTATCTTGAAGCCCGGGAATCCGAGGGAAAAGTTAAAGATGCAACACTGGAATGCGGGTGTCTATCCTCCCATGTTCAGGCGCTCAAACCTGCAACCCCATGTCAAAAGGCGAACGAGCCCGTTTATCAAAAAAGCAAAACCTCGGCATTGTCCCATTGGCCGGTACAGATCCGGCTGATTCCACCCACAGCCCCCTTTCTTAAGGATGCTCACCTTTTGGTTGCAGCGGATTGTACCTGTGTAGCACTACCCGATTTGCATGATGTGTATTTACCGGGAAAGGTTGTCATGATAGGCTGTCCGAAATTTGATGACCCGGAGCCCTATATCCAAAAATTCGCGGACATCTTTAGAAGTAATTCCATTAAGGGAATCACTGCGCTTGTGATGGAGGTTCCATGCTGTCAGGGCCTTCCCATTCTTATAAAAAAAGGAATGGAGCTGGCCAAAAAGGATATTCCTTTACAGAAGATGGTTATCAATACTAAAGGCAATGTTATTCAAAAGGAAGAAGTATATTAAAACAACTAAAACATTACAATAACAACGAATAAGCTATGTCAGAAGAGTTCTTTAGTAAAAAAAGAGACAACAAAACCATTGAAGTAATGATAAGGATTTATTGTCACGGAAAGCACGGAACAGAAACCGAAATCTGTCCTGAATGTAAAGAGCTTTTGAGATATGCCATGAAACGCATTGCCCGATGTCCGCTTAAAGAAAGTAAAACCACATGTGCTCAGTGTTCGGTGCATTGTTACACTCCCATTATGAGGCAAAAAATCAGAGATGTGATGCGTTACTCAGGTCCACGAATGATATACAGGCATCCCGTTTTGACACTATTTCATCTTTTTGATGGATTAAAACCAAAAACAAAAAGGCCCGTTTTAAAGAAAAACAAGGAGTAAGTTAAATGCTTTTAAGAATCATACTTCTGCTGCTTGCCTATTTCCTTTTGGCTGCTCATTTTTTAAGAAGCGGCAATATTATATTAATGGTATTGTGTTTTATTATGCCATTTTTACTATTAATTAAAAAAAAATGGGCTTTAATTACCTTACAAATATCGTTATATGTCGGCGCATGGATTTGGGTACGGACAGCCATTATTATAATCCATGATAGAATAACTCTTGGTGCTTCCTGGATAAAGGCTGCAATCATAATAGCCTTTATTGCCTTTCTTACCCTTCTTGCAGGATTCTTATTGAACTCAAAAGTAATCAGAAAAAGGTATACTTCTAATATTGCAAAAAAAGAACAGAATGAAATTTGATTCCTTTATGTCGGCTCAGACAAGCTGAAAAATAACCTCTTGACAAAATTATAAAGTTGTATTATTAATTAATATTAACAAGACAAAAAAACAGATGCTCAATCTCATCCTCATTTGCAGCTTTTACTCTTATTTCCTGGCAGTCACTGCAACACGAATCTTCGACTTGTTCGTGGAACTCATTTAGAAGCTCATCCTATTTTACAATATTACTTTATAATTCATATTCAGTACCTCAAGCCCGTTAGCAGGACTATCTGAGTTTTTGTTCAGTTCTACTCAGGTAGCCTGCTCCCTCAGGGCTGCAACCAAACACGGAATGATAATATAAGATTGGAAGATTTTGAGTTCAAGGGTATTTTTAGGAATATTTCCATGTCAAAATCGTTCTGAGCAACGTGCATTTGAAGCTGATTCCAAATGGCAATAGATTTTAGGA
>JBLIRS010000098.1:0-10515 GCA_049472415.1 bacterium
TGCCCTGTCTGCAATATGCAAAATCTCCTCGGTCAATCCCCAACCAGTGCCAAACAGTATCAGCCAGGGAACATTGCCCGGAGCCATTTCATACCTCAATCTTATAAAACGTATTATTTCTTTATTTTTAGGCCTTGCGCAGGTAACAACTATAGAAGGTCTGACTCCTTCCTCTTCCTCTATTCTACTGATACAATCTGTAAGTGACGAACATACCCGGATAGTGTCTAAAGCGAGACCCCGCGTAGGATTATAAGTTGCCCCATAACCTGACTTCCAGTGTTGAATAATCGTATTTATCAAAGACTGTTGTCTGGGAATAGGTGTTACAAAAAAAAAAGACTTCAGCCCGTAGGTCTTCGCCGTTCTGGAAATATCATGAATACTTGAAGTAGTAATAGATGTTACAATAACCTCCTTATTCTTGTTATAGACAGGATAATGAACAAGGGCGGAATAAACCTTCAACCAATGGTCCCCTCTTTATTAGCATCTGAAAAGAAATCGGGAATTTCAACCCCGCATTGCTTTAGCCATTCAATGTCACCGGATGACAGATTATTCCACTCAATCAGATCCGGCCTGTTTTTAGCCGTTTTAAAAAGCGAACTCTTAATTCTCCACTGCTTTATGTTCTCATGGTTACCTGATAAAAGAACGCTCGGGACCTCCCAATCAAGATATTTTGCAGGCCTCGTATATTGAGGATACTCTAAAAATTCCTGATTAAAGGATTCTTCGTTTAATGAATCACTGCTTCCCAAGACCCCCGGAATAAACCTGACCATGGCTTCCATAACCACCATGGAAGGTATCTCTCCTCCTGTGAGCACATAATCTCCTATGGATATCTCTTCATCAACCAGATGCTCTCTAACCCTTTCATCCACACCTTCATACCTTCCGCATATCATTAATAGAGAAGTCTCTGACGCCAGCAGTTTAGCCAGCCTAGCATTCAGGACCCTGCCTTGAGGAGATAGAAGTATGCGCTTTTGTGCACCTTCCCTTGAGGTTATATCAGTAATGGCAGAATGAATAGGCTCAACCTTCATTACCATCCCGGCCCCTCCTCCGAAGGGGACATCATCCACCGAACGATGACGGTCTGTTGTGTAATCCCTCAGATCATGGATCTTAACAGTCAACAAACCCTTTTCCCGTGCTTTTTTCATCATACCGAAAGATAAAAAAGCCGGAAACAGTTCAGGGAAAATGGTTAGAATATTAATTCTCATTATTTAATCAATCAATCCCTCCAAAAGATGAACTATTATTACCTTCCTCTTTAAATCTATCAATTTTATGACTTCTTTGATTGCGGGAAGAAGATACTCCTTTTCTCCCTTTTTTACGACATACACATCATTACTGCCTGTTGATATTATATCTGCGACTTTACCAAGGCATTCTCCATCTTCAGTGATAACATCCAAACCCTCAATCTGAAATCTGTAATATTCCCCCTTTTTCAAAGGCCAGAGGTCTCTTGAATCGATTTTCACTTCCGCGCCGATCCAGCCTTCCGCTGTTGAACGGTCTCCGCAATGCTTAAACTTTATAAGAATATGTCCCTTGTGGAACCTGGTCTGTTCAACTATTGTTTTTATGATCCGTTCCTTGACAAGAAAAACCCCCTTCAAGGATTTAAAATGCTGGGGAAAATCCGTCAGGGGTAATACCTTTAATTTTCCGTCAATACCATGAGGCCCGATCACCCGACCAATTGTTATAAGATCCACAGATATCCAAGCTCATTTAAATTTCAAGCATCCCAGGTTGTTGTCTAATCTCTTCATAATCCCTGGATTATCATCATAACGAAAAAATTAAAATCTATTTCACTCCAGAATCTCCAGGACGGCCCTCTTTCCTATCTTTGTTGCTGCCGCACTTAATATCGTCCTCATAGCCCTTGCTGTTTGTCCCTGTTTGCCAATAACCTTACCCAAATCGGATTTGGCAACGCGTAATTCCAGCACAGTGGTCCGCTCCCCATCAACCTCTGCCACACTTACTTCATCAGGAAAATCCACAAGTGCTTTTGCAATAAGTTCAATTAGTTCTCTCATTCCCCATCTTCCTCCATAACTGGTTAACGGATATGCCTAGAAAGAATTGGAATTTCTACCTCGATAAAATCACTGGGTTTTAGAGACCGCTACGCTTGCTTTTTTTAAAAGAGTCTTCACTGTTTCCGACGGAATGACTCCCTTATTTATCCAAGAGTTGGCCTTCTCCAGATCGATCTTGATATCAGCCGGGTCCTTAATCGGATCATAATAGCCGACCTGTTCAATGTTTTTTCCATCCCGTTTCCAACTGGAATCTACAACAACGATTCGATAAAACGGCCTCTTTTTAGAACCCAATCGGGTCAATCTCATTTTGACTGGCAAACAACTTTCACCTCCTTTTAATAGATTTTAGTCTCTTACCTAATCCGCCCCCTAATCCAAATCCCATCTTCTTCATTTTCTTTATATTCTTTCTCATCAGATGGAATTGATTCAGGAGGCGGCTCACCTCCTGGATGGAGGTGCCACTCCCCATTGCTATCCTCCTCTTCCTGCTGGCATTGATTATTTGATAATCACGTCTTTCTTTAAGGGTCATCGAATCAATTATCGCTTCAAGATGGACAAATTTATTTTCATCCATGTCAACCCCTTTCAGCCCCAATTTACTGGCACCAGGGATCATATTGATCAACTGATCCAAAGGACCCATAGTTTTTATCTGTCTTAATTGCTGACGGAAGTCTTCCAGGGTGTAAGCATCCCTTTGAAGTTTCCGTTCCAGGGCCAGCGCCTCTTCTTGAGAATATATCTCCTGTGCTTTGTCAATCAGGGTAAGGACATCGCCCATACCCAAAATCCGAGAGGCCATTCTGTCAGGGAAAAATGGCTCCAAAAGGTCCAATTTTTCTCCGGTACCGATAAATTTAATCGGTTTCCCAGTCACCTCACGTATTGAAAGCGCCGCTCCGCCCCTGGCATCACCGTCCATTTTAGTCAGTATGATGCTGTCTATTCCGACCTTCTGGTCAAAATCCTTGGCTATATTAACCGCGTCCTGACCGGTCATTGCATCTGCCACCAAAATAACCTCGTGAGGCAGGATAGCCTTTTTTATCCGGACCAATTCATCCATAAGCTCTTCATCAACATGAAGTCTTCCGGCGGTGTCTATAATAACAGGATTGAATCCGTTTGAAGAAGACCATTTATATGCATCCCTGCACACCTTTTCCGCGCTGGTCGCATCCTGGTCTAAAAAGCAATCTATGCCTAGGCTGTCACTTAAAAACTTCAGTTGCTCCCTTGCGGCCGGTCTCTGGACATCAGCGGCAACCATAAGAGGACGATACCCTTCCTTCTTGTACATCCTGGCAAGCTTTCCTGACGTAGTTGTCTTGCCGGAGCCGTTCAATCCTACCATCATAATCAACATGGGCGGGTTTGCAGGCATCTGAAGCTTGCTTTGCTGCCCTCCCATTAATTCAGTAAGCTCCTGATTAACTATTTTTATAATCTGTTGCCCTGGGGTCAGACTTTTAAGGACTTCCTCTCCGATAGCCTTTTCCCTGATTTTTTCTATAAATCCTTTGACTACCAGATAATTTACGTCCGCCTCCAACAGGGCAAGCCTAACCTCTCTTAAGGCATCCGCTATGTTTTTTTCTGTGAGTTTTCCCTGTCCTCTCAGCTTCTTTAAAATATCCTGCAACTTATCCGTAAGGGAATCAAACATATTTTGCTTTCTTATCCTCTATTAATCAAAAAATCGTTTCAATATAGAATGAATATTTTATGGTTTAAACTTAAAATTTTATTAAAAATTTTAAGTTTTGTCAATATCATAACACTATCCAAATTCTGATTATCCCGGGCACTTATTCAAACTCCCGGTCATCACTCTGAATTGATTTATTCAGATCGAGCATCCTGACACCCGAGATATATTCCATACTTATTACCCTTGTGGCGTTTGAAAGTTTGCTTATAACCTGCTTTATACGATCCACTTCCTTCAGGATTATATCGATCTTACGAAGAACCGAGTCGTCAGAATTATCTATATGGGTCTTTAACATCTCTGCATTAGCAGAAATCGAGCATAGCGGATTATTGATTTCATGATTAACACTGACGGCTATCTGGGCCAGGGTCTCCAGTTTCCTGGCTTCTATCAATTGCTTTTGAAGTTCCCTGAGCTTTAAAAGTGATTCTACCCTGGTCAAAAGCTCCACATAATAAATCGGTTTTGTAATATAATCGTCAGCCCCGAGCTTGAGTCCCTGGATTCTGTCCTTCATGGTATCCCTGCAGGTAACCATAATTAGAGGTATCATGCTGGTTTCATCGGATTCCTTCAATTTTTTACATACAGTGAACCCATCCATCTTGGGCAAAGCCAAATCCAGCAATATGAGATCAGGGGAATCCTCAAATGCCATTTTAAGGGCTTCCTGCCCATTTTCTGCAGATATTACATTATATCCGTATGTGCTCAGGATCTTTTTAAAAAGATGCAGGATATCCTTATTGTCGTCCACCACCAGGATTTTTTTATTTTTGATTATATCTTCAATCTTCATTGACATCTTTCAATTTTCCTCTGATTAATAAATCTTTCCTTTTATCATCCGGATAAAGGAGTGTTAAGGACGGATGAAAAACGACAAAATCCTGATGAAAGGATGTCCTGATCCGTCCCCCAAAACTACTATTATCCCCGAGGGCTATATGTATAGTGCCAAGGATCTTTTCCGATTCAAGGATGTTGTCAGGTCTCGTAGCCCTGTCATTTGTGCCGATACCCAACTCGGCAATATTTCTGTAGTTTTGGTCCCTTTCCAAAAACCTATCCAGATCCGCGGCGTAAGGATCATTACCCGAAACCCTTACTACTTCTCCCTTTTCAATAAAAAGCGTCACAGGCTTCTCCAGCCTCCATGTGGGAGCGAATTCGAGCACCAGTTTACCGTTTGCCGCCCCTGGTGAAGGAGGCATAAAGACCTCTCCGGCGGGAAGATTGCCGAAGGAGCCCGGTTCAGTCAGAAGGCCCGTATCTTCATGTATGGGAATATCTTTTATCCCCAGACTTAGATTTGTACCATTAGGCGCATCTATCAATACCTCTTGCGCATTCCGGAATAAAGACGCGATCTTTTTCGTTCTCTCAGCAATCTTTTTCCAGTCCGCTGTAACTGTTACTGAAAGCATGTCGCGGTCAAAAAGAGGCATACTGGCATATCTTATCTGGAAAAGACCGGTTGAAAATTCCCTGAATCTTGTATGGGTGCTGGAATAATAGGACATTCCAATTATGACATCTGTTTTCACAGAGCAAAAATCAGGCAAAATCTGTTTTACCCTATCCACCTCAACCTTTTCCAACGATTTGCTCATAAGATTATTCCACAAGCCTTCTTTTTTAAGCCCTTCAACTACCTCAAAGCCGAATGCCGCTTTCCAGAGCGCTTCAGGCGGCTCCTTGCCATGTCTTCCCGTAGCATCAAATATAACTTCATTGACTTTTACTCCGGAAGGCGCTTTTTCAACTATCAATCTGAACAGCTCCAACAGTTCCCTTCTTTTCTCCACTTGATCATGAGGCGCGTTTTCTTCAGGGCTTACCCGATCCGTAAAGGCCAGGACGGTCTCACCGGGTTTTACGCCTAAATTACGGGAATATAGTCTTTCAATACCCTTTTCGAGGTCTTCGTTATTCATTTTTTATCAGGATGAAGATGATTAATAATTTCCGGATTATAATTAATTATAATAGAATATAAAATTTTAAGGACAATCATATAAAAAAATTATCCTATTGATTAAATTTACACTGATAGGGCTATTAAGTCAAACTTTATTTGGGTACTCACTTTTTTCTTGAGAGGGTGGTTGATAAAAATATGAAAAAACTGATACAATTGGATCAGTTGTCAGGTAATGTAAAAAGTTTAAACTGTACAACATTTTAATGATGAAATATTTTTTAGATTCAATCAATTATTTTGATACTTTATCTTTAGCATTGATTATGTCTGTCACTATTAAATTATTGGAGCAAAATTATGGAAAAGGATAGCGTCCCGGTAAGTGCTGAAAAGGAAAATATAAAATGCCATGATTCTTCAGTGGTATATGTAGAGGACATCGCAAATTATGAAGGCAAGACCGTTACATTAAGAGGATGGCTGTATAATAAGCGATCAGGGGGAAAGCTTGTTTTTCTTCAGGTTCGCGATGGTACGGGTATAATTCAGTGCGTGGTTTTCAAACCCGAAGTCCCGGCGGAATTATTCGATCTTGCTGAACAGCTCACGCAAGAATCTTCTTTTATTGTGACGGGAGTTGTCAGAAAGGACGAGAGATCGCCGATCGGGTATGAATTAGGCGTATCCGGTTTAGAGGTCATTCAGATTGCGGATGATTATCCCATAACACCCAAGGAACACGGTGTAGGTTTTTTGATGGAACATCGGCATCTCTGGCTGAGATCCAGCCGGCAGCATGCTATTATGCGCATACGGCATGAGATGATAAAGGCGTGCAGGGCGTTTTTCGATCAGCGCGGTTTTACGCTCCTGGATGCCCCTATCTTCACGCCTTCTGCCTGTGAAGGGACAACTACACTATTTGCCACTGATTATTTCGGGGACAAGGCGTATCTCACCCAAAGCGGACAACTGTATATGGAGGCCGGAGCCATGGCATTCGGCAAGGTCTATTGTTTTGGCCCTACTTTCAGAGCGGAAAAATCAAAAACAAGAAGGCATCTGACTGAATTCTGGATGATCGAACCCGAAGTGGCGTATGCATGCCTTGAAGAAATCTGTGATCTGGCAGAGCAATTTATTTGCTATATAGTGAAGCAGGTTCTGAAAAACAGGATAAGGGATCTGGAACATCTGGAAAGGGACACGTCCTTTTTACAAAACATCTCTCTCCCGTTCCCCAGGCTGAGCTACTCTGAAGCCGTTGACTTGCTGAAGAAATCCGGACACAATATGCAATGGGGAGATGACCTGGGAGGGGACGAGGAGACCATAGTATCCCAAATGTACGACAAACCGCTTCTTATCCATCGTTACCCTGCCCAGTGCAAGGCCTTCTATATGAAAGAAGACCCGCGGCAGCAGGGAGTCGCCTTATGCGTGGATGTTCTGGCCCCGGAGGGATATGGTGAAATAATCGGCGGCGGACAGAGAGAGGACAATATCGAGGTATTGGAAGCAAAGATCAGAAAACATAATCTGCCGGAAGAATCGTTCAAATGGTACCTTGACATAAGGCGATATGGGAGTGTACCCCATGCAGGCTTTGGCATGGGTATAGAAAGGGCCCTTTCGTGGATTTGCGGCCTGAAGCACGTCCGGGAGACGATTCCCTTTCCCAGAATGTTATATAAGATTTATCCATGACAAGGTTTCCCACTGAAATTAAATCCATCCTGGATGAGGTGATGGAGTCCTCCAAGTTCAGGGACAGATGGGCCGAACATGTTATCCAGTCAAAATGGGAAAGCTGGGTAGGCAAAAAAATCGCGCACCACATAAGGCCCAAAGGCTTCAAAGGTGACCAACTAACAGTAATTATTGACGACGAAAGATGGGCAAGCTCCTTTGACGGGTTCAAAGACAAGATCCTTGAAAATATGGGAAAGGATCTGGGTTCCATATCAATTAAGGGATTTAATGTAGTGGTAGATAAAAAAAGGCCTGTCCCAAAAACCCAAAAAAAAGGGACAAAAGAAAAGGCCAAAAGCAAAAATGACTCAAAGGCTCAAATATCAAACCCTGCTCAATCATTAGACAAAGAGACGGAGATGGATCTGGATTATATAAAAGACCCTAAAGTAAAGGAGGCCTTAAAAAGGTTAATCACAAAGGACAAATCTTCTAAGAATAAATAAGCTCGCCAGGCGCTCCCATTTGCTTCTTTACTGAAACGATGACTGCTCCAAGCCCCAGCAAAATGGCAACCAAAGTGACAAAAAATCCCAGTAACGGAATTAACCTCAAGAGGTTTAGTATGAAAAGCCCCAGAGTCAGGGAGCAAAACATTATAAATTTTTTCTCCACTTTATAAAACCGGCCAATAATCAAACTTCCAATAAATAAACCAACAGGGATTTGACTAAGATAAACTGCAATCCCATAAATAGCCAGGGCAATGAATACCAGAGGTATACCTACAATAGTAAAAAACACTGTCAGGGCAGCGGGAGGTGTTGCAAACAGAATAACAGCCCCCCACCCAAGACTTGTCCAGGGGCTTATGCCTATTGACTCTGAAATGGACATCAACCGCTTCGGAGCAAGGAATATAATCACCAATCCTGTTATCAGGGCCATTAAAAAAAACAATATCCTTGATATAATCAGTAAGAAGATGGCCGCTGGGGCGCCTTTTCTTCTTGCCTTTATTATGGGGAGCTTATGGGTGACGGAACCCGCGATAAGGGCGCCCTCCTGGATATCCGCGTTTTTTTCACTTATATAAGTAAAATCCCCTTTAATATTCGATGAAGGCGACAGGGTTATCTCCCCTGCCCTTAGCTTAACATTTCCTTTTATGCCATCGCTGATATGAACCATACCGGCGCCCCCTAAAACGTCTGAGCCGATTAACCCGTCGATTCTTGTTCTTCCGGCACCAAAAAGGAGGTCACCTTTAATAGTAGCTGTGCTTGCTATATTGACTTCAGCGGCACCGGCTATAACATCTCCGTCAATATCACTGCTTATACGGAGAGATCTACAGGCCGCCCTTATGGTATGTACGGAACGAGCGCTAATATTTATCGATTCAGCGCCTGCCAGAATACTGCCCTTTACTTCGCCACTGATAATAATTGCCCTGCCAAAAGCCCAAAGGTCGCCATTGATAATCCCATCAACCAGAACCTCTTCCCCGGCTATATAAAGATCGTCATTCACGACCTCTCCACCCGCAATAGTTACCTTATCTCCCCTGCGGAACTCAAATGCCATGGATGGAGTCCCGGAAAGTACTAAAAACAATAAAAGCATAGAGAAAAGTGCCAGGCTTGCCATGAATTGTTTTGACATTTTTACCTCTCTTTAACTCTTTTTAAAAATTATTATCTCCTCCTAAAATTCCACCTAATATTCCCCCGCCAATTCCGGCAATACCCTTTTGCTCCCCTCTTTGTTGAAAACGGGAGGCTGCAATAATACGGTCAGCAAGCCGCGAGAAAGGAAGGCTTTGCAGATAAACAAGTCCGGGTCCGGTCAGACGGGCAAGGAACAGGCCCTCTCCTCCGAAAAGTGAATTTTTAAATCCACCGACAAATTGAATATCATAGTCAACGGACGGTGAAAAAGCCACCAGACAGCCTGTATCTACTCTAATGTTTTCACCGGCTTGAAGCTCTTTTTTTATTATCGTTCCTCCGGCATGGACAAAAGCCAACCCCTCCCCTTCAAGCCGCTGCAGGATAAAGCCCTCTCCTCCGAAAAGCCCCGCACCGATCCTTTTTGTAAAAGCCACTTCAATTTCAATACCTCTTGCCGCGCATAAAAAGGCATCCTTCTGACATAAAAACCTGCCGCCAAGCGTATCCAGGTCAAGGGGGATTATTTTGCCCGGATACGGGGCGCCAAAGGCGACATGGCCCTTCCCTCTTCCATTGTAAAGAAAGGTGGTTATAAAGAAACTCTCCCCGGTAATCATTCGTTTAAATCCCCTAAAAAGCCCGCCGTCTGTTGAGGTTTGCATTTCAATCCCGTCTTCCATATACATCATCGCGCCGGCTTCCGCCCTTACTCCCTCACAGGGGTCTAATCCTATCTCAATAATTTGCATATCATCCCCAAAGATCTTATAGTCAATAATGTCACTCATTTTAAACTCTCCTGTTCTTCTATAGTAAGCTCCGTGATTTCTCAAAATTCAAGTAGGATCTTGAGAAGAATTGCAAAATTTAAATTGCCAATTGCAAATTTTAAAATTCAAAATATTGTATTCCTTAAATTTTCATTTTTCATTTTGCATTTTGCAATTTTCATTATTTTTGAATACTATTTTCTATCATCAAGTCTTAAATATCAATAGGACCACCATGGCACCACCTGGATGGAGGCAGTTCTTGATGTATATCCTCCTCTCATATCAAAAAAAACGATCTCCAGGATATAGATGCCAGGGAAATTTGTCTGGAAGGTCCAGATGGAATCCCCGTTCGCCACCATGCCTATTGATCCGATATTGCAGGAGGCATAAACATAATCCCCATCCGGATCAATGGCCCGGGCATTCAGGATGATCTCCTCTCCGGCCCTTATTTTCTTTGGACTTGGAAAAGAGGTAACAATGGGAGGATGGTTGTACCAGGTGCCGGGGTTGATGCAATAGATATCCCGGGTGCTGACGGATGTTGCTCCGAACGGGTCCGTGCACGAGGTTATAAAATGCAGTACTCCTTCGAATTTTGGAGTCAACGTGCAGACACCACTGAAATGGTCCATGTCGCTGGCAAACC
>JBLIRS010000099.1:0-10169 GCA_049472415.1 bacterium
CATTGGCCTTCCGCCTACTACGGTAAGCGCGGGTGAGGCCCACACTGCAAGCCCCATTTTATAGCGGCGCCCGCTTTTATAAATATAATGCCACTCCCTTAATTCACCCTGACCGTCATATTTTATGGATGCCCTGCCCTCCATATTGCCGCGCAGGGCAACCCAGTCCTCACATAGGGCCATCGGAGGCAAGGCATAACATATAAGAAAAAATAGCTGTGTTATTATTATCAAACAGGATTTTTTGAATCCCCGCACCTTCTTCTCCAGTCATCCTTTATGGTAAAGACGCCATTGGGACAGGAATCCACGCACCTCATACAAAAGTGGCATTCATCAAGGTCTATCCTTCCGTCCTCAACCGCCTCAACCAGACAGACCTCGCTGCATTTCCCGCAATGCACGCATTTTGAAAGATCCGATTCGATTCTACGCACACTGTTTTTTGCTGTCCATGAGATGACATATCGCCAGGGGCACAGATATCTGCACCAGACATTCGGTATGGTAAGAACGGCAAGCACAACCATAACCGTTGCCAGAAAGGAGGCGGGATCGTATACCTTTGCGTAGCCAAAATGCACGGGAGAGGTGATCCTCACGCTCATTATGGCCCCTAAGACAATAATAATAAAAGAAAGCGTCCTCAATCTTCTTAATTTCCTGTCCCACGCCTTCATCCGGAATGTCAGGACAAAGAGCAATATTATCAACACCTCTGACCAGTATATGCTTGAATCTTCGAGAAAAAACATCCTCGTCACACTCAGACGATACATCCACAGCAAAAATATCAGTGCTACAAATATATTCACTGAAAGGACCTTCCAGGAAAAGGGATACCCCTCAATCCTGCGTTTGGTATTCCATTTACGTGTAAAAAGGCCCGCAAATTCCTGCAGGGCACCCGTGGGGCACATCCAGCCGCAAAATGCCGGGCCAAAGAGTATACAGGTTACGAGTATCACTACAGGCACAGAACAGTAATAGAGGGCAATTATGTTTTCACGCCCTATTTCATTGAGCCCGCGATGAAAATTCCGGATCATGCCAAATACGCCGAGGCAGGTAAAAACAACGAACAGAAAGATCCCTATACCCAATATCTGATTGAGATGCCTCCAGAGCTGCCGCCGTTTTTTGGGTACAAAGACGGGAATAACGGCTAAGAGGCCCAGGGCAAGGACCGTTAAAAGCTCAACATAGCTGCCTTCCATCCCCAGAAGGGCCTTCTCAACCAGCTTAATATTGCTGAATATTCCGGCCAGTTTATTTTCGATCAGATCGAGCCAAAAAGTCATTATAACAAATCCTATTCCCTGGTAATGATATGCATGGAATCCTCCGGCCAATCAAGACAAACTGCCTTTCCGGCATGGATATCGTTTGATCTATTGATGGATGAATGAACCGTCAAGACCGTATCTTTATTAATTTCTATCTTTAATTCAAGATATTCGCCGAAATCGTGCAGGGCGCTCACTGTACCCGCCGCCTTATGTGGATTATCACCGGATACAAGCCTTATCCTTTCAGGGCGTATAATGACCCATCCATTATGAATATGCGGCATATGAGAAAGCTTGATATCCCCCCACGGCAACTCTACCGAATAATCCTTGAATGTTGCCTTGAATATATTACGGCCTCCAAGAAATTCAGCCACAAAAAGGGTTTCAGGCTTACGAAAAAGCTCAGCCACGGAACCGCTCTGTAAGATCCTGCCGTTATTCATCACTGCGCATACTTGAGCCACACCCCATGCCTCATGGCGGTCATGGGTGATGTGTATGGTGGTTGTCTGAAGATCATTATGGATCATCTTCAAGATATCCAGCATCTCTTTACGTCCGTTATGGTCAAGCATGCCTAAAGGCTCATCCAGCAGAAGGAGCTGTGGCTGTATTATCAGACTCCGGGCTATGGCCGTCTTTTTTCTCTCTCCGCCGGAAAGGGTATATGCCGATTGCCCGGCCAGTTTCCGCAGGTTGAATATTTCCAGATATTTCTCAAGCCTGAGCTTTCTTTCCTGATGGGAAAGACCTAAATAGCGAAGGCCAAATGCTATATTTTCCGAGACCGTGAGATGGGGGAACAAATCACTGGTCTGGGACACATAACCGATTTTTCTCTTATGTACGGGTAACAAACTAATATCATGGTCATTAAACAATATTTGTCCCCGGGCCTTTGTGGATATACCCGCAACGCTCTGCATAAAAGAGGTTTTGCCGCACCCGGTGGGGCCAAGAAGGGCCAGATATTCCCCCTTCTCCATCTCCAGAGAGACAGGCCCCAGTTTAAAGCCGCCGAATTGATTCTCCAATTCATTAATCTTAAAATACATTGCCAAAATACATACCTATTAAAGCAATTCAGATTTATACATCCCCGGCATCATCCGGATACAGAGCTGAAGTAAAAAAAACATTACAATGGAAAACAGCAGCAATGTTGTCACCAAAGGGGCTGTCTCCACCAGCCCCAGACTTGTAAAGCGATTATAAACCGTCACGGGCGCTGTTTCCGGATAGGGGGCAATAAAAAGAACCGCGCCGAATTCTCCCGCTGCCCTTGCCCAGGCAAGCAAGGCGCCTATAAATATACCGCGGGAAGCAAGGGGGACAGACACCCTGAAAAACGTGCTCAGGGCCGAGGCCCCCAATGTTCGGGAACTCTGTTCAAGGGCGGGAGGTACATTTTCAAAGGCCGCAATGGCCCCCTTTACGATAAAAGGCATTGAAACAAAAACCTGGGCCAGGCATATCCCCAATACAGTTGAATCAAAACGGATTCCAAGGGCATTAAAAAAGAATTCACCCAAAAACTGCTGCTTTCCGAACACGCGTAAAAGGGCTATGCCCGCGGCTGACTGCGGGATAATGATGGGAATGTCTATGACAGAGAGCAGAAATGCCTTCCCGTAAAATTTTAAACGGGTTACCGCATAGGCAAAAGGAGTGCAAAATAAAGCCAATATCCCTGTAGAGATCGTGGCGGTTATTGCAGTAAGGACTATGGCCTTTCTGATCTGGACTATCTTCAGCATATTAATTATGTTACGGGGATCTTCCTCAAGTATTAGAACAAGGACCGGGAGTAAGACAAAGAAGACCAGGACAAGCCCGCATATCAAAAATAATAACAGCGCCGGGGATAAGGATTTCTTAGGTATAGAAAACAGTATTTTCAGACAAAAAAACAAAATCAGTGCCGCCTGCCAGGCATAGGGCTGACAAAATGAAAACGCAACCACAAGGGCCCAAAAGTAGGCGAGCATCTTGAGGTCCCAGGCAGTTGCCGCAAGTCCCATCAATGCAAGAAGAAAGATTGCCTCGGCATTTTCCATTTTAACTATAAAGATAAAAAACAGGAGGAAGTAGCTGGATACAAATATCGTAAAATATGTTAAGGGGAGAGACTCAAAGATCTTTATACCCACATAGAGAATGAGGATATTTGTCAAAAGGATTGCCCCGCTTGTAAGGGAATCCGGGGCAAGTCTCTGTCCGATCAATCCATGACTGGCTATCAGCAGGATGACGCCAGACCCCAGAAGAAGGTTCCCTTTCCCCTTATATAATAGTATGGCTACAATGCATGCCGCAGCAAGGAGAATAAGATTAAACAGCTCGAAAGGACGGCTCCAATGCAGCAGGCTGAGCAATATATGCAAAAGCAGATAGAGAATGAAAAGAAGGGGCGGGATAATCCTTTGCAGTTTTCTTTCCCGATTTGAAATCATTACAGAGACAAACAAAAATGATTAAGATTAGCCGCCAACCGGCCCTTTAATATCGGATGTTTTTAATCTCTTAATTACCCGATGTATAACATCTACAATAGATGCGTATGAATCCCTATACAAGCATGGGCACAGTATGCAGATGAAATTATCTGCGATAAGTTATAAAAAATTAATATGTTACACTGCTTTTTTACAGGAAAAATTATAGAGAAGAACTATTCCTTTGTCAAATATGATATTGAAAATTATCCGAGATCTTCTTGCCCGATAATGGAAAACTAAATTCTCCCTGAATAATCGGCATAATCCTTAAACATGGTATAGTCCTTTTCTTTTCCGTAAAATCTTGGTCTAAAGGAAGTATTACAGAAGAAACCATGAAGAAATTTGAATAAGCAAAGTCCTTTCAGTCACGCCAATTTTGATCAAATCATTTCAGATAAAGCAGGCCCAAATTATGAAGATGGACGAGAACCAAGCTTGCTACAGCTCATCAGGCTGCAAGTATAATAGAGAGCCCTATTATCGACAGGAGAATAGCTGCGGCAAGCTTCATATGATATACATTTCAGGTACTTCTCCTTCCGGAGGCATCCAGGGTCTTTAATTCTATGTAAGGTATGGGTGCCCTTCGTTACTATCCGGTGACGGTCACATCAAAACAAAAAGAATATTGGATAAAGATATGCAAACTAACCCCTTCAGTTGAAAGGCCCAAAATGAGGATTGCATAAATAGAAACTATATGATATAAATTTATACTGATAGAGTAATTCTAATTATGAAAATTGTGTTACTGAAACTTTGGGTCAGATCCTGAGATATTGACGAGGGCTATGGAGGATAATAGTTGCAGTTTACACGTTCTCATATTTCACGACCATATCTCACTAGCCACAGGCTATTCGCCAAAATTATTAAACCTGGCTAAAAAAGACATAAAGAAAGGCAGGTAAAAATGTAAAGGATTTTTTCAATGAGCTAACCTTTTCAAAAGACCTTTTGTGATCAGCGGTGAGACTTTCTATGATAAATTGCCTGATCCTCATAAGGATAATATCGGATCTCTTCAATTTCATCCCTTTTTCAAGAAGAATAATTTTTTCATAAGTCATATAGTAAGGCTTCTGAAAAGATGAGCCTTGGCATTTCCCTACCGATTACCCTCGCATTCAAGCTGCAACATACCGGACTAATTTAGGAAACCTTCAACTTTCTTAATAGATTGGCAATTGAAGAAAAGGCAAAGTACTCCGAATCCGATTTAAGATCGGCTATTATTGTCAATATTGAACATTTTCTTTTGTGGAATTTGGCAAGGGATTACTCTTTGAAGCCAGTCAAGAGAGATTTACCTTTGATGAAGATCTCTTGTTTGTCGATTTAGTTTTTTATAACTGTCCCCTGAAGTGTTATGTCCTGACAGACCTTAAGATCGCTAAATTAACGCATCAGGACCTTGGATAGATGCAGATGTATGTAAATTATTTTGACCGGTATGTTTTATAACAAAGGATGAAACTCCCACTATTCTTGCCTGGCGACCAATAAGTAAACAGAACCATTTGTCTAGCTGGGGAGTTATAAGCAATAAGCGTTAACGAGCAAAAAGGGCTTACTGAATCGATATATAAAGCATAAATGCTCAATGGAGGTAGAGGATGAAAGCATGGTTTTACTTTTCCGACCATGAAAGTAACCTCTGTAAAACTGATATAGTTCAATCCTTATTGCACGAAGGCATAACTGATGGGAATCTTAATCTGGATTCACCATATGGCACCGGGGTATATTTTTTTAGTGAGGTCAGGCCCATACTGTATGAAAGATTGTGGAAACTGAGTTCTGAAGGACGTGAACGCGTCCTGGCAATCGCTGTTCCTGGAATCGAACTTCCTGTACATGTAATATGGCAATTGCTTAAATCAGGGGCGGCATATGTATTAGCCTGGGACCAGACTACTGATCCATCAAAAGTAATAGCTGCACATCTAAAACGCTGGGAAATGGTAGACAGTGTTTTGGAATCGCCGCTGGTGCGCAATAATCTCATTGGAAAAAGTATTTTATGGCGCTCAGTACTGCGCCAGATCATAGAGGTGGCACACTTTACCAAGGCTAACATACTTATCCAGGGTGAGAGCGGGACAGGAAAGGAATTGGTAGCTCGATTAATTCATACCTTAGACTCGCGGCCCCAAAAGGGTGATTTGATCGTTGTTGATTGTACAACCATAGTCACAGAACTCTCTGGAAGCGAACTTTTTGGTCATGAACGCGGTGCATTCACTGGGGCCACCAATGTCCGTAATGGGGCGTTTGCCCTGGCAAATGGCGGTACACTTCTTCTGGATGAGGTGGGGGAGTTACCCCTCTCTATTCAGGCCCAGTTGTTGCGCGTTGTGCAAGAGCATTCCTACAAGCCTGTAGGAGGAAACAGTTGGCAGCAAACCGATTTCCGCCTGGTGTGTGCCACAAACAGGAACCTGCTTGAAGGAGTAAAACGAGGAGAATTTCGGCACGACCTGTACTACCGTATAGCCAATTGGACCTTTACGCTTCCACCCCTTCGTGACCGTCTAGAGGATATCTTTTCCCTGGCCAGCCACTTCGTGCAGGAGTGCCTATCTAAAGAAACGCCCATAGAAATGGACAACTCCATCAAAGATTATCTTATTAAAAGAGAGTATCCGGGTAATGTCCGCGACCTCAAGCACCTTATATCACGCATTATGCTCCGTCATGTGGGCTGCGGCCCTGTAACTGCAGGAGATATCCCTGAAGACGAACGGGCTTCAGGGGAAATGGAAAAGATTAAATGGCCAAACGGCTTCTTCGAGTGCGCCATTCGCCTTGCCCTTTCCCAAGGCATGAGATTGAAGGACATTGGCCGTACCGCTGAAGATATTGCCATCAATATAGCGGTGAGCGAAGAAGATGGGAATCTTCAACGTGCAGCAGGAAGGCTGGGGGTTACTGATAGGGCGCTGCAGATGCGCCGCGCCGCTGCCAGGCAGCTCTATAATAATCAGAGTTCACCACCATACCTAGACCGTACATCGAATGCTGAATAAACAGAAAATATTTTTCTCAGCCAAGGTTTTTCAGGCCCCTTTCATAGAACAGGACGCCAGGAATTAATTAAAAGAAAACGATAGCGGGACATGGACCCTGGCGATCAGCCTTATAAAATTACCTGAAAAAATTAGCTGCTCATCTTCAGGACCAAGGTTAAGGCTGTGAACCTTTGCCAGCTCTAATCCGGGATGCAGCCAGGGGCCATCTGAGCCGAAAAGCACCTTCCTGGCGCCTGCCCGCTGTACAGCCTCTTCCAGGAGATCAAAACGGCGCACCCCGGATGTGTCAGTATAGATATTTGGATGGCGCACAAGATAATCAATGAAGGAAAGCTGCGACCCCCAACTATCAGCAAAACTGCCTAAATGAGGTATGATAAAAGCAACATCCGGATATTCTTTGGCCAGGAGCTCGCATACTGAAACCTCACCCATTACATCATAGAGCACAGGTAAAGAGAAGAAGCGGGCAACCTCGCAGATCTCTCGGCTGATTCGTCCATCATAGCGATGCACCTTGATACCGATAAATCCATAGCACTCGACCGCCACCCGCACCATTTCATATACACGACCACGGTCTTGATCAGGATGCACGAAGGCAAAGCCATAAAAACGATTGGGCCGGCTTGCCACGATTTGTGCCACCTCACGGTTTGCCACTGCATAGTCTGAGTTAAACACAGCAAAGAGCACTGTGCGGTCGATACCTGCTTGTGCTGCCCGATGTATATATTTCTTTAACTGCGCCCTGGTATCCCAGGGGCCAGTAAGGCCATCCCCTTTACCGGCGTGGCAGTGACAATCTATAATCATTGATTTTTCCTCAAAAGTAAATCTCCAATGCCTGAGGCGTAGAGTATAACCTTAAACACATGTCAGACTGGGAGCCGACATGCCTGCTCATACAAATTCGTGAAAGAATTAGGTCGAACTAATTGTGGAACACCGCTGTCAACTGGTTCTCGAAATCCGCCTGAATCATACTCGATTCCGCTGGGCGCTCACCGTGTCCAGATACGGAGACTGCTGCGCTGCCGAACATCATGTTCCTCTCTTCTTCATTCGCCCAAGGGTTATAGAAATATACCCTGCCACCGCTGATTCTTGTAATAGCAACAGTGTGATTCCCGCAGGAGATGGCAGGTTCACCGGTACAAAGATTGACGATCTCCCAGAGCCTTGTGGTGCCGCCTCCCTCGATAAAGGCTTTCCGGAAGGCCTTCACTCTCTTTTCCTTCGTCTCGTACGTTACGAACTTGGGTGGCCGCCTTAGGCCAAATACCTGACGGTGAAGCTTCAGCTCGTCTCCAGGTGTATAGACACCACCTGTCATTGCCTTTTTCCGGAAATAGGTGTCAAAAGCGGTCTGCAAGAGGACACTGTCGAGGCTCTTATAAAGGCTCGTCGAGAGAAAGGTAAGCGGGCCAACGCTGTCGCCGCCGGCAAAGGTACAACGGCTGGTTGTGGCGAGCTGGATCGTCAGGCGCACATACGTCACCGGGAACCGTCGCGCCAGAAGGATCTGCGTCGAAGCGGAGAAACAGGTGGGGTCCGGTTTACCTCCGAGTCTGTCATATCCCCCTTGATTGATCGTCTCTGGGAAAGCAAGGTTATAGAGGACGTTGCCTACAAGTAGCGGACGTGCTGTTTCTATCCTCCATCCGGAGGGCAGCGTCATGATCTTTGTCAGGTTGATGATCTCCGGGAGAAGCCGGGGTAATGTCCGAAAAACCCCTCGGCGCAGGAGCACCCGGCTGCCTCGATCAGCTTCACGTTGGGCCACGCCAGTATAGGTCTCAATCGTTGTCCTCAGCTCCATGAACTGTATCTTTCCCATTGAACTAAGCCGATTGAATTCGCCCTCTTCTTCTGCCGTCAGGTCCGGAAGCTTTTTTCTGGGTCTAAGAGGGAGGATCACCTCAACGCGCCTGCTCTCTGCGGGTGTAGCTTTCGGTTGCTGCTCACCTCGCGTTTCAGTTGACAAGATGACTGTCCTGCTGCTGCCAGGTTTCATCCGCTCGAGCGTGGCACGCAGATGATGGGCGACTTGGTCCGCGCGTCTCTTTCCTAGCTTCAAGTTATAGTCATCCGTACCAACAGGGTCGGTATGACCTAGGATTCGTACCGAACGGATGGGGGCGCTCGTTCTCTGGTTGTCTATTATGATACGGGCAATCTCAATGAGCTTGTTGTGGTGTGCAGGCTTGAGTCGAGCATCGTTGAAATCGAAGTGATCCAGAATATGGCGCTCCTGTTGTGCTCCTTGGTCTACCCTTTTTCCACTTAGATAAGCTTTGATCGCTGCTTCCGTCTTCGGTCCGACAATACCATCTACCTTCAATCCCTGTCGTTGCTGAAAACTGCGAATTGCGCTACTGGTCCGTGGTCCCAATACACCGTCTGCCGTAAGGTTTAATCCCAATATCTGATTCAAAGACCTCTGTACCCAGCGGATGTAATCGCGGCTGTGTCGATTGACCTCGCTTTGTTCGATATCAGCGAGTTCAGTGTCAAACGATTCTAATTCCTCTTCTAACTCCAGGTCAGCCAGCTCCATGTCATACAGCTCGCTGGCAGGGGGTTCAACCCCTACCGGCCCGGCCGGGGCTATTCCTCTGCCTGCCTCCACCAGCGCCCGCTCTGTGTCAGGGCCAACAATGCCGGTTGCCGGCAGACCACCTCTTGTTTGAAAGCTGCGGATCGCGCTCCTGGTCTCTGGTCCCATGATACCGTCCACAGGAAGCTGCAAGCCCAATATCAGGTTAAGTGATTTCTGCACCCAGCGGACATATTCAGTGCCCCGTATAAGGGGTTTAGTGGTAGTTGATGTAATAAGGGAACCAGATCGTTGCAGGATCGTGGGAAACAAGGGTGGGTAGGGTATCGGTGGTTTTCCGATCGGCCACCTTCCAATGAACCTGCCTCCCGGCTGTCGAGACCAAGGGCCGATGGTCCTCATCCCTGGTCGTATGGATCTTGCCTGTCTACGCTGTGGCCTCATCAGGGCTGTTCCACGGGGCCTGCGACCTCGTCTTAATTCCTCCATCCACTCATTCTCAATAAATTCATCATCTGCTGATTCCCACTCCTCATCAAACTCCGAATATATATCAAAGGCTCCTTCCTTTGTACTGTCGTCCTGATAGTTCATGTTACACCTCCAATTTTTTTTGTTTGGTTGTTAAACCTCTCCTGGCCTGAGCAATGGCCTCTGTGGCCTGATCAATATCGCATAAGCTGTGAAGAGAGGTGATAAGAAAGCTAAGGCGCGGCCCGGTTCCGTTGCGGCGACAGTGCAATACTGTGCGTACCTCGTGTTGAAGCAGTCTCTTGTATAATAC